>WGCR01000619.1 GCA_015493675.1 Anaerolineae bacterium | reverse complement strand
CTCCTATCTCTGGGAATCGGTTTGTCCATTGTTCAACGGCGGTTTAGCGGATGGCCGATTGGGGCTCATTCTTTTCTATTCGGCGCTAAACTTGCCCTTTACCGTTTGGTTGCTGATTGGCTTTATCAAACAAATCCCTGTCGAATTGGAAGAAGCTGCTATCGTGGATGGCGCAACCCCGTTTCAGGTTTATCGGAAGGTGCTTTTTCCGTTGATGAAAAGTGGTTATGCAGTCGCTGCAATTTTCACATTCCGCATCGCCTGGAATGAATTCTTACTGGCGTTGATCCTTACTGAGCGCACCTCCTACACGCTCCCAGTGAAAATCACCCTTTTTATCAGAGAATCGGGTGTGCAATGGGGGCTAATCATGGCCATGGGCACCCTGATTCTCATTCCGCCATTGCTGCTGACCCTGTTCGCCTCTCGCCAGATTATTCAGGGATTGACGGCCGGCGCTGTAAAAGGATAGAGCAGAGTTGCCCCGATGAGTGTCTTGGATCAACAGGAATTCAGGGGGGGCTCCCGACCTCCGGGAGATGGACGAGTAACTTTTGGCTTGGCCGGGCGTTTTTTGTCCACCTCCCGGAGGTCGCAAAAATGTGCATCACCGGCAGGTAGAGGGGGATGGGCGGTGCGGCGCCGCCCACCTGCACGACGCGCGTTTGCCGCGGGTCTAGCGTCAGGTCGAAACGAATGTCGCCGTTGGTCACCCGGAAGGGAATGGTCTGGGTGATGGCGATGTCGGTGAGCGCGACCTCATTGGGATCGGGGATTTCCAACGCCGCGCTTTCGAGGGTGAGGGTCGTGGTGCGGGTGACGTCGGTCTGGTTGTAGATGGTGAAGTAAAGGCCGATTTCCGATTGCGGAGTGCGGGTTGCGGAGTTGGCGCGTAATGCGCCGAAGCGCTCGATCCAGATGGCTTCATCGCTCGAACGGGCGTAGGTCAGCGGCTCCCAGCCGGCCGCGGCGTAGCGGCGTTGCAATCGCCGGGCGGCCGCCAGGGCTTCGTCCGCGCCGGGCGCCCAACCGGTGGCCTCTTCCTTGCGGGTGGGGAAGATGCCGTAGAAGAGGGCGCGGGCAATGTATGCCTGTGCGTCGGCCAGGGTCAGGTTTTTCTCGCCGTTGGTCCAGGTCTGCGGCTTGTGATAAGCGATGGCGCGGCGGTAGTCGAGGATGCGGGGGTTCCAGTTGGTGGGGTCCTGGCTGCTGCTCTTGCCCTCGCCGCCGAACGCGTCGATCCAGCGAGCGGTCGCATTGGGCGTAGCCACGCCCCAGAAGTTGATGGCGATGGCCATGTCGTCGCGGCCGCGGGCGTGCAACTGCCGCCGCAACCAGGCGAAGAATTCATCCATGTTGACCATGTTGTGCACGCCGGGCCGATAGGTGGTCACGTCATAAGTCAGGGGGGCGTCGGTGAGGGTCAGGTGCTCGGGCCGCAGGTCCACGCCCGGCGCGCTGAGGTAATTGTCCATCATCACGCCATCCAGGACCGCGCCGATAGCCTCGGTGGCCGAGATGGCGCGCTCGATGTTCCACGTCCACTGGAACGGCCCCCAGCCCCCGGCGATGTCCGGGTCCACGCTGGTGTGCCACACGGCCTGCCATTTGCCCCGGGCCCATTCGAACTCATCGATATGCTTGATCTGCCAGTCTCCGTTGGCGCTGGTCGCCACGCTGCGGGTGATGGCCTCGGCCTGGGCGCGATCGGACGCGCGCGGGGATTGGGCCAGCTCTTGCACGCGGGTGAGGGTCTCGGTGTAGGTCGGGCGGGGGTCGCTGACCGGCGCGATGTCGAGGGGCGCGTCGGCCACGATGTATTCGGCTGTGAACACGCCCTTGCCGTCATTGGCGAGTGCCCGCTGCGCTCCCTCCGGACTTGTGTAATTGCCGCGCTCGTAATCCACGTAATCGGCCAGGGAGCGGGGGGAATTGAACCAGTCGGGATGGCGGCGGGCGAATGCGTCCATGGCTGCGCGGAAGCCCCATTCAGGCTGCACTCGGTAGAGTTCCAGACTGAAATCGGCCACCGGCCCCACTTTGACGGCCTGGGGCGACATGCCCAGATAGCTGCGGGCTTCGTAGCGCCCCTTTTCCTGATCGTAGGCCAGTTTGATCAGTCGCGGGGAGGCCAGCGAGGTCGCCAGGGCCAGCCCCTGATCGCCATCCTCCACCAGGGCGTAAGGATAGAGGGAAACGGGCAGCCAGCCGTCCCAGACGCCGCTGACCACATGCTCGTAAACCCAGGAAAGGCCGGGAGGAAGGGGATATTGCGGTGGATCGGCCACGCTGCCGGGGTGAATGACTCGGCTGTGACGCACGTCATCCCACCAACGCCAGGCGCCGCCCTCGTCGGTCAGAGCCAGAGGCAGGCCCCAAACCACTTCCAACGCCCGATCCTCGCCCCGCGTATCCCGCACCGCCACATGCACGCCGATGTGATCGGCCGCGGCCGTGTAGGTGGCGGTCAGCGCCAGGCCCGCTTCGGGCAACGTCGCGACCTGCTGCAGACAACTCGCCTTTCCCCCATCCGTCTGCTCTCCCACACAGGGACGCACCTCGCCCGTCACGGCTATCTCGACCTCCGGGCTGGCCACCACGCTGAGATCATCCACCCACAGCATCTCGTCCTGGAGCCGACCGCCGATGATCACCTCCATCTGCACGGCCGCGGCCGGAGCCCGCACCTCGCCGCCAATGCGACGCCAGTTGCGAGCGTTCCAATGCAGAGGGGCGACCAGGGTCAGCGGCCCCACCTGCCCGCCCTGCGCGTCCAGCCAGCGCACATACAGGCCGTTGGGCCGCAACAGGCCGCGCCACATCTGGTCCTGGCGCACGGGCGGCGTGCCCGAAACGCCCTGCACATACCCGCGGCTGCTGAGGAAATAACCGCTCAAGCGATAGCGTCGCCCCGGGGTGATGGGGATGGCGGGAGTCGTGGCCAGCGCGCCGGCTCCGAGACGCTGCACGGGTCCGGCCGCCATTTGCAAGGCGCGGTCGCCGCTGTGATGCACGGTCGTGGTG
>WGCR01000618.1 GCA_015493675.1 Anaerolineae bacterium | reverse complement strand
TCACTGTCCTCTCCCTCCTGGATCGCGCGCACCAACGCGAAATCCTCCAGGGCCTCCATGACGATCTCGGCAAACAGGTCCTGGCGTTCCTCCAGCACTTCAGCAAGGGCTTCCTTGAAAATATTTTTGAGTCGGATGTCATCCTCAACGGGATTACTGATGGTCATCGGCCAGCCTCCAGAAACGTTATGTGATGCGCCTTCATATTCTAATCCTTTTCCCGAGCTTTGACAACCGCACTGATTTTTCTGCTCTGACACAACTCATTTCTCTTCATTTACCACAGGAGCAAAGCAAATGACTCGACACCACATTCTCGGCCTCGACCCCGGCTTCGGCGGCTTCAAGCTGGCGGAAGTCACGCCCGAGGGCGTCCGCACCGCCTACCTGCCCGCGGTGGTAGGCATCGGCGACACCGATATCGGCCTGCTCTCCCTGGGCGGATTGGGCCGCCGCCGCAACGGCCACACGCCCCATGCGGTGTCCTGGAACGGCGCCCGCTACCTGGTCGGCCCCCACGTGGCCCGCTACGCCCGGCCTCTGCAGCGGCTCGACTTCCAGCGCTTGGCCGACGGCCCCGAACTGCGGGCGTTGACCTATGGCGTCCTGGCTCAGGGCCTGGGCCCGGGCGAGCACGGCGCCAGCCTCATCATCGGCCTGCCCGTGGAGGTTATGGCCGACCGCGAGCTGGCCACGGCTACGCTCAAAGACCTGCGCAAATGGCTGGTGGGCCGACACGACTTTGTTGTGGACGATGTCCGCTGCCAGGTGACCGTGCATCAAGTGCGGGCGCTGGCCCAACCCGTGGGCGCGTTCTTCGCCTGGGGCCTGGATGACGCGGGCCGCTGGCGACGCTCCCCTGATGACCTGAAAGCGCCCGTGGGCGTGTGTGACATCGGCTTCAACACCCTGGACCTCTTCGCGGTGGAGGGCGGGCAGGTCATCGCCCGCTACACCGGCGGCGAGACCCTGGGCATGCGCCGGGCCGCAGAGACCCTGGCCGACCTGGCGCGGCGGGCGTATGGCGTGACCCTGGCCCTGCCCCAGGCCGACGCCCTGTTGCGGGAGAAATCGCCCAAGGTGTATGTGGCTGGCCAGGCCACCTCGGTGCGGCCGTTGGTGCAGCAGGCCCTGGACGCCACCGCGGCCTCGGCCCTGGCCTATATCGAACGCCATTGGGGTGACGGACGTCAGTTCGCCCACCTGCTCTTCACCGGCGGCGGCAGCCAGGCGCTCCGGAAGTCCTTGCTTCGCGCCTATCCCCATGGCGTCATCCTGCCCGATCCTCTCACAGCCAACGCCGCGGGCCTGGCCCGCTACGCCCGCCGGGTCTTCAAAGCGCCAGCACTCGCCAGCACATGACGCCAGATGCCAGCACTTTCACACGCAAATGCTCATGACAAAACACTCGAAGCTCACCCTGCGCCTGCACCCCGACCGGGATGCGGACCTCATCCGCTGGCTGGCCAGTCTCGACGACCTCCCCTTCGGGCAGAAGGGCCGGGCCATCAAAGAGGCCCTGCGCCGGGGATTGAGTCAGCAGCCCGAACCCGAATCCGCCTTAAATGCGGAAGCGCTGTTGGCCGATATCCGGGCCGTCGTGGAAAGCGCCGTACAGCAGGCTCTGACCAGCGGCGCCACTATCATCCCTGCTTCAATCCCTAACGACACAGACGAAACCGACGCCCTGCTGGATCAGCTCGGCGATCAGCTCATGCTCTGAGGAGTTCCACATGATCACGCCATCCCCTACCCGCATCGACGACGCCCTCATCGAAGCCGCCAACAAAACCCTGGCCCTCTACTACCATCTCTTCTTTACCCGCCACAAACGCCCCAGCACCCAACATCACCACTTCATCGCTGCATTCTCCGAACTGCTCCCCCAACGACACATTCGAGTCACCACGGAGACGGGCTCGTCCCACATTCATCTGCTGATCGAAGACCGGATTCCCTTGCGCATCCTCATGCTGCGCTGGATTCCCGAGGATGAGGAACAGCGCCTGCGCAGCCTGATGGCAAGACGCCAGTGGCCCATCGGTCTGCTGGTGAATTTCGGAGCGCCCAAGCCCCAACTCCGTCGTTTCTTTCTCGATGCCGCCCCATAAAAAGTGAAGACCGCTGCCTGTCATCAGCGGTCTTCGCGAGGTGCGCTACCATAAAAGTTTGCCCTTCCCGCTTTGGATTGCGGTGCAGCGTCACCCCATGATCCAGAGCAACCATATGGTAGCGCATCTCCTGACCTCTGTCAAATCGCCCATTTTCGCCATTCCTATCAGGAGATGTTCACCATGTCATTCTCTCAACCCGATATCCTCGTCGACGCCCGCCGTCAAGGCTGGTTCTGGATGGAAGATGCCGTCATCGACACGTATGGACGCGCTCTGGGCGCCATCGGCGTGGCCATCTACGCCTATCTGGCCCGGCGCTCCGATCCCCGCGGCGTCTCCTTCCCTTCCTACGGGACGATTGCCCGTGACCTGAACCTGGGCCGCCGCACCGTCATCAAGTATATCCACAAACTGGAGGAGCTGGGCCTCATTGTCGTCCACCGCCGCAACGGCCAGAGCCGGGCTTCCAACGTCTATCATCTCGTCAATGTGCGCGGGCGGGAGCCCGATCCCGTGCCGCCCGTAGCGGGCGCGAATCCGCCCGAAGCGGGTCAAGCCAGCGAGCCTGAGCCTGTCATCGCCCTGCCCATTGCCGCCGTCCCCGTCCCGACTGGTGCAGCAGATGCACCAGTGCAATCAGGACACCAGTCCATCCCATCAGGCAATGGTGTCATAGCTGCACCGGTGCAAGAGATGCACCAATCCGACGCTTCAGACACTGGTGCACTGGCGACACCGGTGCAACAGGTGCACCCCCCTGGTGCAGGAGCTGCACCCCGACCGGTGCAAGAGATGCACCCCATTGGTGCACCAGTTGCACCCGAAGGAAACACAGTTAAGGAAACACAAAATAAGGAAACACAGAAGAAACGGGAGCAGTTCCAGATCGCGGCGCAGAAGCTGCTGGATTATGGCTTCACGCCCGAGGATGTGCGCGATTTCGGGCGCTACTGGCGGGAAGGGCCTCCCATCGGCAGCAACAAGCTCAACGCCGGACGGCCTCATCTCAGCCAGGTGCTGGAAGACCTGCCCGCTTCTCGCGACTGGAACCAGCAGCGCCAGCAGGAAGAGGCTGAGAAGGCGGATGAGTATGTCCCGACGCTGATTATCCATGGCGATGAGCCCCTGGATGAAAGCATGGACTCTGCGCCGGTCATCCATCCCGCCCCACAAACGCCGCAACCCGAACCCGAGCCCAGCGAGGCGTACGCAGTTTGGAACAAGCTGCGCGAGGAATTGCGAATGCGGCTGTTCGGCAATCCCGCGCTGCGGGCGCTGGAGCGGGCCAGAGTATTGGGCCTGAGTAACCACCGGCTCACCGTGCTCATGCCCGACGACGCCAGCGCTGATATCTGGCGCAAGCGGATGCAGATTCCCCTGGAGCGGGCCGTAATCCAGGCCTTCGATGAGCCCCTGTCTGTGCTCTTCCTCGGGCCGATCGAGGCCGCTATGTTCGCTCAATGAATCCCAACCTTACTCAACTCAAGGAGATATCCCCATGCTAAACCATTTCCATCACCATCATTTTCCCACCATGCACCACAATCAGATGCACCAGCACTCCATGCAACACGCGCAAAATCAGGCCATGAATCAGGCCCTGCGGGCGCAGCAGGAGGCCGCACGTGCCGGGCATCCTGCTCAGCCCCAGGCTCCGGAGCCTACGCCGCCCGCGGGCCAGCAAAACGCAGCTATGAATTTCGGACTGTTGCTACAGACCTTGCTCAAGGCGCTCATTCAAAGAGACTGAGTGGTTATCCTTGGCCAATGAGCGAAAGTGCAATATTTGAAGAAATTAGTGTAGAATTCTCTCGAACGAGGAGTCGAAAATGAAGGTCAATCAAGCAGTCTCACACAACGGAAGTCACCAGCGCATGAACAAAGAGTCCAATCTGGAAGTCGTGCCCAAGGCGCAGCGGCGTCATTTCAGCGCCCAATACGGGCTGGATATTTTGGCGGAAGCGGACCATTGCACAGAGCGGGGTGCGATCGGAGCGCTTCTGTGGCGAGAAGCAGAGGGCATCACACGTCAAACGAGCCAGGAATCTATGTAGACTCTTCCCTCACCCGGTTTGCGGAGCCTTCTTCCTTTATGCCTCACCGATTTCAGATTACATTCCTCCTTTTGACGGGGCTGCTTCTTGTCACGCTCACAGGTTGCACTGGCCCGGCCGCGCCTGAACCCGAATACCATCTGGCTGTCATCGCCTCGGGCCAGTCGCGGTTGGTCAAGGACGAAAGCCTGCGCCAGGGGCTCATCGATCGCGGTTATCGGCCCGACGAAAATCTGTTCATCACCGTGTACAATGCCGAAAATCACGGCGAACGCCTGCCGGGGCTGGTGCAACAAGCCCTGGCGACCCATCCCGACCTCCTCATCACCCTGGGCGGCGTCGAGACGCAGATCGGGAAGAAACAAGCGCAAGACAGCGGGGTTCCCCTCGTGTTCATCGGCGTAGCCGACACCGTGGATTGGGGCATCGTGGATAGCTTTCGCCATCCGGGACATAACATGACCGGCATCGACAACGGCTACATCGAGATCACCAGCAAGCGTCTGGAGTATCTCACCCTGCTGCTGCCCGACGCCCGCCGGGTGCTGGTGCTGTACAGCTCGGATATTGTGCCCAGCCAGGCGGCGCTGGCCAAGGCCCAGTGGGCCGCTCCGTATCTGGGGCTGACTCTGTTGCCGCGGGCCATCGATAGCGTCGCCGATCTGGAAGCGTTTGCCGCCTCCTTGCAGCCGGATGAGGCGGATGCCATCCTCGTCACCCCCAGCTTCACCCTGGAAAACGCCCTGACCACCACGCTTTTGCCCGCGGCCACCCGCGCCCGCATTCCGGTCATCGGCCTGAATCAGGACATCGTGGCCGCCGGCGGCCTGGCCGCGTACGGCGCCTCCTTTCAGAGCATGGGCTATCAGGCGGCGCGGCTGGTGGATAAAGTGCTCAGCGGCGTGCCCGCCGGCGACATCCCCATCGAGTTCCCGGACACCCCCGAATTCAGCATCAATCTGCAAGTTATCGATGACATGGCGCTGCCTGTGGATGTCGATACAGTCAGTTTGGCGGACAAGATATTTCCGTCGTCTCCAGCGACGCCCGGAGTCTCGCCATGAAACCACGCCTTCCAGCCCGTTGGCGACGGCTGGACACCTGGATGATTGTGCAGGCGGCGTTGGCGGCGCTGTTGCCCATGATGGCTTTGGCCGCGCTCTCCCTCTATACCCTTTATTTTCAGCAGGTGAATGGCGCCCGGGGCATCCAGCAGGAGATGACCAAACGGGCGGCTTTGCTCATCGAAACCAGGCTGAATAATGTGGTCTCGACCTTGCAAACCGCCTCGGCCGCGCCCGATTGGCTGAATGGCTCCTCTGACGATCATGAACGCGCTCTCCGTCATCTGCTGCATCAACTGCCATTGGTGCAGGAAATCAGTCTGGTGGATGTCCGCGGCCAGGAAGAGAACAGAGTTTCACGCATGTGCCTGGTTCCGCCCGAAGCCCTGACCGATATGCGAGAAGAAAAAGCTTTTGTCCAGGCGCAGGCGGGCAACGTGAGCTGGGGGGATGTCTATCTTTCTGAAAACGGCGAGCCCCTGTTGACCGTTTTTGTCCCCAGCTTGAATCCGCTCACCCGCACGCCCGAAGCCTATCTGGCGGGCGTGATGAGTCTGCGGGGGCTTTGGGATGAGGTTACCGCTTTCAAAGTGGGCCAAAAAGGGGTCATGTACATCGTGGATGCCAGGGGCCGCATCCTGGCGCATCCCGATTACAGCCTGGTGCTGGCCAATTTCACCATCGACAAGTCATTTCTGTGGGAACACTTGAGTCAGGGAGAGCCTCTTCCGGCCCGCTACACCGATGCCTGGGGGCGGCCGGTAATGGGCAGCGCCATTGCCATTCCCGAATTGCACTGGTGGGTGGTGGTGGAGCAACCCGCGGCCGAGGCCCTGGCGCCTGTCCGCACCTTGTTCTACTGGCTGCTTTTGGGCGCTTTGCTGGCCATTGCCGCCAGCGCCATTCCCGGCTGGTTCATCGCCCGCAGCGTCACCCATCCCATCACGCAACTTTCCGCCGACGCGGTGGCCGTGGGCCAGGGCGATCTCGCCCGCCGCAGCGCCATCCAGCGTCAGGATGAGATCGGGCAACTGGCCGAAGCGTTCAATCAGATGGTGACTGAGCTCCAGCAATACGCCACGGAACTGGAAAACCGCGTGGCGATGCGCACAGCCGAACTGCAAATCGCCCTGGAGCAGGCCAAAGAGGCGGATCGGCTGAAGAGCGCCTTTTTGGCGACGGTGTCTCACGAGCTGCGCACGCCCCTGACCTCCATCAAAGGCTTTGCCGAGACGCTCCTCACCGATGATGTCGTTTGGGATGAAGCCACCCAGAAGGATTTCCTGCGCTCCATCGTCACCGAGGCGGATAAACTGCGGGATTTGGTGAATCAGTTGCTGGATATGGCCCAACTGGAAGCGGGCGCCTTGCGTCTGCATCCTCATCCCTGTCATCTCTCCCACATTGTTGAGATCACCCTCGAACGCTGGCAGCCTCTGTTGGCGGGACGCACCGTGCAGGTGGATCTGCCACCCGACTTGCCACCGGTGTACGCCGATCATGAACGGATCAGCGAAGTTTTGGGCAATTTGATCGAAAATGCCGTAAAATACACCCCCGAGAGCTCCTCCCTAATCCTCTCCGCCCACGTCCAGGGCGACTTCGTCCAGATCGATTTTTGCGACGATGGCCCGGGCATCCCCTCCGCTGAACTGCCCCATCTGTTCGAGCGATTCTACCGGGGTGAGCACAATGATAGTCCTGGCGCTGGCCTGGGCCTGGCCATCTGCCGCGGGCTGGTCGAGGCCCACGGCGGTCACATCTGGGCCGAGAGTCGGACGGGCCAGGGAACCATGTTTCACTTCACGCTTCCTATTGCAGAAACAGAACCGCCCCTCACCGATTGATCATGTCCCCCACGAAAACCCGCATTCTCCTCGTCGATGATGATCGCAGCTTGATCAAATTCGTTTCCGCCAACCTCAAGGCCCGCGGTTACGAGGTGATCGTGGCGCAGGATGGTCAGGCTGCGCTGGAAATGCTTGCCGCGCAAATGCCCGATCTCATCATCCTGGATCTGATGATGCCCAAAGTGGATGGTCTGCACGTGGCGCGGGAAGTGCGGAGCGTCAGCAATACGCCCATCATCGTGCTCAGCGCCCTGGGCGATGAAAGCAAGAAGGTGGAGCTGCTGGATAGCGGCGTCGACGATTACCTGACCAAACCTTTTGGCCTGCAAGAATTGCTGGCCCGGGTGCGGGCCGTGCTGCGTCGAGCTTCGAGCCAGGGGCAACCGCAGCCCCTGCTGAAAAAACGCTTTCGATATGGCGATCTCGACGTCGATTTTTCTTCCAATCAGCTTTGGATAGCAGGTGAGGAAATCCATCTCACCCCCACCGAATTCCAACTTTTCGGGCTGTTGCTGCGCAATGCCGAACGGGTGCTCACCCACGACATCCTCCTTACCCAGGTCTGGGGTGAGGCCTATCGGGGTAACAATCAATATCTCCACATCTACATCGGGCGTCTGCGTCAGAAGCTGAGTCAGGCCCAGAGCGTCGAGATCGCCACATATCCGGGCGTGGGGTACAGCCTGCGGCTGGGATAGCGCCGTATCAATGAAGTCTTTGCTGACTGGGCAAGAAAATGCCTCACGCAAAGACGCAGAGCCGCAAAGAGAGAAAGAGGCAAAGAAAAACTTAGCGCCTTGGCGACTTCGCGTGAGATCTTTCTTTTTTGGTTCCGGCTTGTCCGGAATAGGGGAATTTATAGAAAATTTTTAGACGTAGGGCGGGGTTGTTTAGAAGGCTGATAGTGGGGAGGATTACAATAAAGAGTGAGTTAGCATCTGTTCTGCAAAATAATCGGCCCTCATTCCATTCAAAAAGGAGGAAGGTATGAATTCAGACCGCCGTGAATTTTTAAAATTCATCGTGGGCGGCGCTGCCGTAGCCGCATCTGCGGCGGCTGTCATCCCCAAGCAGGAAGCGACGGCTGCCGCTCCTAATGATCCCAGCGACAGCACGCATCGCTGGGGAATGCTCATCGATCTGCGCAAGTGCATCGGCTGTCAGGCGTGCAGCGTCGCCTGTTCCATGGAAAACGACGTTCCGTTGGGCTATCACCGCACCATTGTCTCGACCTATGAGCTCGATTTTGGGGATACGGCCCGACGCGCCACCCTGCCCCGTCTCTGCAATCACTGCGAAAACCCGCCCTGCGTCGAGGTGTGCCCCACCCAGGCCACCTACAAGCGCCACGACGGCATCGTGGTGGTCGATAACGAGGTCTGCATCGGCTGTGGCTATTGCGTGCAAGCCTGCCCCTACGACGCCCGTTTCATCAACCCCGAAACCCACACCGCCGACAAATGCAACTTCTGCGTGCACCGCACCGAGGCGGGCCTGTTGCCCGCGTGCGTCGAGACCTGTGTGGGCGGAGCCCGCATCTTCGGCGACCTTAACGATCCCAACAGCGAGATCAGCCGTTTGCTGCGTGAACACTCCACCCAGGTGCTGAAACCGGAGATGGGCACTGATCCGCGCGTCTTCTACATCGGGTTGAGCGAATATCTGCAAGCCAAAGTCAACGGAGAACCCGTTCCCTGGACAGAAGAGGAGCTGCAAAAGGAGTTAGCGCAACTATGAATCCTCATATCATAGAAATCATCAACGCCATTCATGGCATCGACTGGAGTCTGGTCATTCCGCAATACTTCTTCTTCACCGGCATTAGCGCTGCGGCCTTTCTGATCTCGGCCCTGACGTATGTGTTTGGAGATGAAAACTATCGCCCCATCGCCAAGCTTTCGCTGATCGTGGCGTTCACGGTGTTGGTGGCGGCCCCGCTGAATCTTATTGCCGATCTGGGACAACAAGGAAGATTCTACTCCCTTTTCTACCATACCCACGCCACTTCGCCCATGAGCTGGGGCAGTTTTCTGCTCACGACTTATCCCCTGCTTATTTTGCTGGAAGGCATTTTTGCGTTTCGGGCCGGTTTCGCCCGTAAAGCCCAAAAAGCTTCGGGAGGCATGAAAAAGCTCTATACCTGGCTGGCATTGGGCAATGACCAGGTGACCGCCCAAACCGAAAAGCGGGATCACAAGTGGAGTTATCTTTTGGGCGCGATTGGCATTCCCTTCGCCATTGCCGTCCATGGCTACACTGGCTACATCCTGGGCGTGGTGCGGGCCCGCCCCCTGTGGCACACACCCCTCATGCCCATTACCTTCCTGGTCTCGGCCATGGTCAGCGGCATCGCCTTCATGCTCATTCTCACCTGGCTGATGGTGCGCGATGACCAGGGGCGCATTCCCTGGAAGCTGATCGACCGTCTGGCCGTGCTTCTGGGCTGGACGATTCTCACCGATCTGACCATTCGCCTGTTTTGGTACAGCATCGGCTTCTTCTATTCCTACGGTTCTTACCAGGATGTCATCCAATTCATGTTCGTGGATCATTTCGTAGACACGGTGATCGTCGAGATGCTCATCGCCCTGGTGATCCCGGCCATCGTCATGCTCATCCCGGCCTTGCGCCGCATTCGCCCCTTGCTCATTCTCTCGGCCCTGGTCACGGTGGCGGGCGTGTGGCTTTTCCGCTGGAACACCGTCATCGGCGGCCAGGAAATCCCCAAAACCGGTGCGGGCTTCTATCATTACTCGCCTCCCCTTTGGGGAAGCAAGGGCGTGATGGAAGTTGTCGCCAATTGGGCCTTCTGGATATTTCTCTTTATCCTCTTCACCTGGTTCCTGCCCTGGCGTAGCAATGATGAGATGGAGATCGAAACTGACGTTACCGAACAATCTGCCATTTTAGCTGAAGGAGGCGCACAATGACCCTCAATCGCCGTGATTTTATCAAAGCCATGGCCGCGGCCGGCTCTCTTACCGTCTTCGGCGTGGGCTATGCCAGCACATTGAAAGGCGTCAGCAAAGGCTGGTGGGCCGGCGAGCATCCTCTGGATCATCTGGCCGGGAATGCTCCCAAGCCTGAGTTCATCGTCGATCGCCAGACCGGCGAAGTGACGCCCAATCCCGATCAATACATTGCCAACACCGTGTGTGTGGGCTGCACGACGCTATGCGGCGTGCGGGTGCGGGTGGATAAGAAGACGGGCAAGGTGCTGCGCGTGAGCGGCAATCCCTACCATATTCTCTCCGCCGATCCCTTCCTGGATTATCAAACGCCCATCAAAGAAAGTTACCAGATGCTCAGCGCCTATCAGGACAAAGGCATGAAGCATCGCTCCACCGCTTGCGGACGCGGCAACGCGGTTTTGGATAAGCTTTATGATCCTTACCGGGTGCTGACGCCCCTGAAGCGGGCGGGAAAACGGGGCGAGGGCAAATGGGAGCCCATTTCCTTCGAGCAACTGGTGGAAGAGGTGGTGGAGGGCGGCGATCTGTTTGGCGAGGGCCATGTGGACGGCTTGCGCACCATTCGCGACCTGGAAACGCCCATTGATCCCAACGCGCCGGAATTGGGCCCGAAAGTGAATCAATTGGCCTTTGTGGGTGGCTTCAAAGAAGGTCGCCTCTCCTTTGCCAAGCGTTTCTCGGTGCTCTCCTTTGGCAGCATCAACTTCACAGGCCACCGCGGCAATTGTGGCCTTTCTATGCGCGCCGGTTATGCTGCGTTGCTGGATGACTGGAAGAAGTACCCGCATCTCAAGCCCGATTTCAAGAACACCGAATTTCTGCTCACCATCGGCACCGCTCCCGCCAATGCCGGCAACCCCTTCAAGCGCTCGGGCAAGATGGTGGCCGAAGGCCGCAGCGATGGCAATATGAGCTATGTCGTCGTCGATCCGGTGCTGACCAATTCCGATAGCATCGCTGCGGGCGCCCGCAGCCGCTGGATTCCGGTAAATCCGGGGACGGATGCGGCGCTGGCTATGGGCATGATCCGCTGGATTCTGGAAAACGAACGCTACAACGCCCACTTCCTGGCCCAACCCAACGCCGATGTGGCCAAAGCCGCGGGCGAACCCAGTTGGTCCAACGCCACCCATCTCGTCATTGTGGATGAAAGTCGGCCCGATTTCGGCAAGTTCCTGCGCGGCTCCCAGTTGGGGTTGGCCGAAGAGGGCGAGAAGGACACCTTTGTCGTCATCGATGAAGCCAGCCAGCAGCCTGCGGCCCACACCCAGGCCACGGGCCCGGCAGTGCTCTTCTACGATGGCGTCGTGGAGATCGAAGGCGAAAGCGTAGCGGTCAAGAGCAGCTTGCAACTGCTCAAAGAGGAGGCCGCAAAACACACAT
Organism: Anaerolineae bacterium; assembly: GCA_015493675.1. Taxonomy (GTDB): domain Bacteria; phylum Chloroflexota; class Anaerolineae; order J102; family J102; genus M2005. The sequence continues at coordinate 1,307 of WGCR01000618.1, read as the reverse complement.
TGGCCGAATACAGCGCCGGGTGCGGCATCCCCGAAGCCACCATCATCGAGCTGGCTGATGAATTCACCAGCCATGGCCGCAAAGCGGTAGCCGATTGCCACGGCGGCACCATGCACAGTACCGGTTTTTACACCGCCTATGCTATCGTCATGCTCAATGCAATGGTGGGCAATCTCAACTGGAAGGGCGGCAGCAGCACCGGCGGCGGTCATTACACGGATGTGGGCAAAGGCCCGCGCTACAACCTGGTCAAATTCAAGGGCAAAGTCAAGCCCAAGGGCGTGCGCATCAGCCGTCGCGGCTTCCCCTACGAAAAGACCACCGAGTTCAAGAAAAAGAAGGAAGCGGGCCAGAATCCCTATCCCGCCCAAGCGCCCTGGTATCCCTTCTCCATGGCGATCCAGCCCGAATATCTCAACGGCGCTCTCAGCGGCTATCCCTATCCCATCAAGGCCCTCATGTTCTGGAATACGAATCCCTTATACGGGCAGGCGGGGCTTTTCGAGACCGCCAAAGAAGCCATGGCTGATCCCAAGCGAGTGCCGCTGATCATCTCCATCGATCCCTTCATCAATGAAACCAGCGCCTTTGCCGACTACATCGTGCCCGACACCGTCCTTTACGAGACCTGGGGCACGGCGCATCCCTGGGCCGCTTACCTGACCAAAGTGAATTCGGTGCGTTGGCCCGTGGTGGAGCCCCCCATAGAAAAAACGCCCGATGGCGATCCCATCTGCATGGAAAGTTTCTTCATTGCCGTGGCCAAAAAAATGGGGCTGCCCGGCTTTGGCGACAAGGCTATTCCCGATGCGGACGACAACTGGCATCCGCTCAACCATCCCGAAGACTGGTTCCTGCGCATGAACGCCAACACCGCCTTTGACAAAGAGCCTGTGCCCGATGTCTCGGATGAAGAATTGCAACTGACCGGCGTTGAGCGCATTTGGGACAAAGTGACCGCTGTGCTGAAGCCGGAAGAGCAGCGCAAGGTCGGCTACGTGCTGGTCCGGGGCGGCCGCTTCGAGGATGAAAAGCATTCCTACCAGGGCGAATTCCTGGCGCACCGCTTTGGCAAGCCCATGCAGATATACAATGAGAAGCTGGGCACGACTCGCAACAGCATGACGGGCAAGCGCTTTATCGGCGTTCCCACCTGGCGGGAGCCGGTCTTTGCCGATGAAACGCCCATCGCGGACAAATATCCGCCCTCCGAATGGCCCTTCAAGATGGTTTCCACCAAGTCGCAACTGATGTCGGCGCCGGTCATGGGAGCGCCACAGCTCTCGGCCCTGCAACCGAGCAACGCC
>WGCR01000617.1 GCA_015493675.1 Anaerolineae bacterium | reverse complement strand
CTCCAGCCCGCCGCGGCCAGCGTAACGGAAGAGGCAATCCGCGCCCGGCGGGAGATGCGGCGATTTTTCCGGGTCGGCCCCAACAGAAAGCCGCCAAACAAAAAGGCCGCCCATAACGCCAGCAACAAAAGAAGCCAAAGGCGTTGGAATGGAGCCAGGGGAGCGAGGTTCATAACGTTATTGTAGCCCAAAACGAGATTACAGGTATAATAGGCATTATGCTACCAACCGGACATATCGAATGGACCTGGGCCGGGCTGAATCTGATTCAGCGCCGCACAGGCCGGTTTGAAGACGCTGACTACCGCATCATTGCGCTGGCTGTGATGGCGCCCGATCTCCTGGATAAACCCCTGGCCTGGTTTGTCTTTCCCAACGCCAATGCCGCCCTCTTTTTTGGGCATACGCTGCTTTTGCACGGAATGGTGTGGGGAGCCGCCGCGGCGACGGGCCGTCTGCGACGTTGGATTCCCTATCTCCTGGCCTTTTCCGCTCATCTCATCGAAGACAGGATGTGGGGGTTCACGCAAACGCTGTTGTGGCCGCTACGCGGCTGGGGCTGGCATCCCTGGCAGCATGTGGGCACCCCCAACGAGATGCTGCACGCCTACTTGCAGGTGATCGTGCAGGAGCCCATCCTCATTGCCCTGGACGCCATCGGCGCCGGTCTGTTGGTGTGGTTCTTGTGGGATCGCAAGTTGATCACAAAAGAGCGGCTGTTGGCTTTTCTGCGCACCGGTCGTCCGCCCGCCGACATCGTTCTTGCGGAGCAAAGATTATGAGAGTGATAGCTGGCAGCGCCAAAGGGCGCAAACTGGAATCTGTCCCGGGAGATGCGGTGCGTCCCATCACCGATCGCGCCAAAGAAGCGCTTTTCAGCATTCTGGGCGAGCAGGTGCGCGACGCCCGGATGCTGGATCTATTTGGCGGCACAGGATCGGTGGGGATTGAAGCGCTGAGCCGCGGGGCGGAGCATGTCACCTTTATCGAGCGGTACAAGCCCGCCCTGAAAGCCATCGGGCATAACCTGCAACATACCAAACTGGCGGATCGGGCCTATGTGGTGCGAGGCGACGCCTTCAAATATCTAAAGAAAGAGCATATCGGGCCCTTTGATATCATCTATGTGGCCCCGCCGCAGTACAAGGGCTTGTGGCTGGAGGCCCTGAAGCTCATCGACGCCCGGCCCGAGTTGCTGACCTCCAACGGTCAGGTCATTGTCCAGATTCACCCCATCGAATATCAGGAGCCAGAGCTGACGCAGTTGGACTTATTCGATACGCGGCTTTATGGCAGCGTGCAACTGGATTTTTACGCGCTGTTGGACGAGGAAGAAGAGGCGTAAAAAAGAGGACGTCAGGAAGTCTCCTGCGTCCTCTTGAACGATTTCGGAGTGAGAATCAGGGGGATGTCAATCCAAAATTGATTTCGACGCGTTCATCGTCGACAGCCGTAACGGCCTGAACGTCGGGGGTGTTCAGGGACGAATTGGCGGGGGGCGTCACCTGCAAGTGATAATCGCCCGGCGGCATGTTGATGAATGCGAAGCGCCCGTCTGCGCCGGTGACCATGCTGAGCAGCGGGGCGCCAGAGGCGTCCTGCAAGGTGATGCGCACGCCGGGCAAGACAGTTTCATCGGCATCGGGAACGCCGTTCTCATTGGCATCCAGCCAGACCAACCCGAAGACGATGCTGCGACCGGCAGCGGGGGTGGGAAGTGGACGCGTCGGCGGGAAAAGCTCCAGCGCTGAGGATTCTCCCTCAGGCGTTATGGTGGCGACCGGCGGCGCCGGGCGGGTGGGCGTCATCGTGACGGTGGCGGTAACGGGCAGGCTGGCGGCTGGCGTCGTCGCGGTGACCACCGCAGACGCCTCCGCTTCTTCTGGCGTGACTTCGGCTATCAGCGCCACCAGGCCCGTTACAAACTTGTCGAAACGGGCCGCTGTCTTTTCGAATTTGGCAATATCATCCTGAATGGCGCCGATCTGGTCATCCAACCCGGTCACCTGATCGGCCAGATCATCCTGACGAGTCTGAATATCGGCGACCTGGCGCTTTTGAGCCTCCTCCAGCGCCTGTGTGCGCCCGTCCAGCATCTGTAAGGCGCTGTCCTGGGCCTGCATCAGGGCTTCGGTGGTGGCGATGGCGTCTTTTTGTTCGCTCTGCCGTTTTTCCAGCTCTTCCTGACGGTTTTGCATGGTTTTGAGATTGACTTCGAGATAGGTGGTCTTATCCCGATCGTTGAGGAAGAGGGTGCCGTTCAATCCCAAAAGGATGGTGAGAGCGAAGGCAGCGCCCAGAATCACGCTGATCAGCACCAGCAGGATGTCGCGCAGGCAGCCCAGCAATTTCTGGTTGGATGAATCAGATGCGGCCTGCAATGGCGGCGGTGGCGGGCCCG
>WGCR01000616.1 GCA_015493675.1 Anaerolineae bacterium | reverse complement strand
GTTTCAGTGCTCTCAGTCGAGCCGTGGTTGGTGGAACGAGGAATTGCAGACGTTCCTGGATTCCGCCGGAACCTGTTTCAGTGCTCTCAGTCGAGCCGTGGTTGGTGGAACGGCGAAACCTAAAACCACTCAATAAGGAGAGAAAAATGTTTCAGTGCTCTCAGTCGAGCCGTGGTTGGTGGAACCGAAGAATATCAGGACGAAGGCTACACATCGATGGCGTTTCAGTGCTCTCAGTCGAGCCGTGGTTGGTGGAACTCTACTCGTCCGCAAAGCGCAAAGTGATCCGCGCTGTTTCAGTGCTCTCAGTCGAGCCGTGGTTGGTGGAACCTGGTTATCGGCGTTGATCCGTCCATATCCAGCATGTTTCAGTGCTCTCAGTCGAGCCGTGGTTGGTGGAACGGAATTGCAGACGTTCCTGGATTCCGCCGGAACCTGTTTCAGTGCTCTCAGTCGAGCCGTGGTTGGTGGAACGTCTCTGTCCTGTGCGCCTGTCCACATCTGAGAAAGTTTCAGTGCTCTCAGTCGAGCCGTGGTTGGTGGAACCCTATTTGAATTTTCCCAGTCGAAGGGTGATTTTTGCACCCTTTTGTTATTTTATCGCTGCTGGGAGCTTTCTGGCAAATCGCATTTTGACGATATGGCGCGGGAAGGGGGTTGTTGTGATTGCTTTTTCGCAAATCGTTTTTTGCTGAATTTCGCCGGGGATTTGCGCCCGATATGTTGCGGTTTGCGGTCATTATGATGTCTGTAATCTCGGTCTTCATGGTTTTCTCCTGAAGATAGGGATGTGTTGGGGATGATTTGCGAAGGGTGGGCTCAGGAAGGCTGAAAAATAGCTCCGGGGAAAGAAGAAAGATTTTCTAAATGGAACGCAGAAACACCTGATACACACAGATTTTCGCAGATTATCCTGATTTTATCTTTTTTTATCTGCGTAGATCGGCTTTTTCTGTGTCATCTGCGTTCTATTTACGGAATAGCGTCAAAAAATATCATTGCAGAAGCGACGAAATTCACAGTTGACGCAGCGCCCTCGTTTGGAGGTGGGAGGAGGCATGCGTTCGGATTCGATGCAATCCCGAATCTCGGCAACGGTGCGCTTTGCTTTATTGCGCAGGCGGGTGGTGAAGCGCACGATCTCGGCCCGACGATTGGGGATGCTGTAAAGATAGCCCCGATCCGAAGTGACTCCCCACACATCTTCCAGCAGCAGCCCATAGGCGGCCAGTTGCAATTTGAAGTGGGTGGCGATGCCTGTGCGACGGCTGAGTTTGTAATCGACGGGCCAGGCCTGATCTCCCTGCCGTAACACCAGGTCCAGCCGCCCGCTCAATCCCAATCGCTGCGATTGCAAAGCCACATCTTCGATGCGCTCCGCTGCGGGCAGACCGTAAAGCCGCCCGCTGCGTCGTTTTTCCCGCTTCTCCTCGCGCTCGTGCGCGGCCAGGCCCGCCTCCATCTTGAAGGTGAGGGGCCGCAAGCCCGGCATGAGATAGGCGTAAAAGACGACGCGCGGGCAGTAATCCCACTGTTTGAGATCAGTCACAGGCAAGAGCCACGTCATGCGGTTTCCTCCTCGGCGGATGTTTCTTCGTCGGCCTCGACCTCATAGGTCATGCGCTCTCCCCAATCTTTGGCGCAGATGGGGATGAGTTGGATGTTGCCGGGATTATCATCCATCCTCTGCTCCACCTTGAGCATGAGTTCTTCCTGATGGTTGCGGCTGAGGTTGCCCAGGAAGGCGGAGAATTGGATGCGATCCAAACCGTAGTCCAGGCAGATGTCTGCGACTTTGTTGCGCAGGCGGTCGTTGGGAATATCGTAAATGACAAGACAACGCATGGGATGATTTTGGGTATTGGGTATTGGCGCCTTATCAATGAGTCTTGCTCGCTGGGCAAGAAAATATCTCATGCAAAGGCGCAGAGTCGCAAAGGGAAAAAGGTGCAAAGAAAAGCTTAGCGCCTTGGCGACCCTTCGGCTGCGCTCAGGACATGCTTTGCGTGAGATCATCCTCTTTGGTTCCGGCTTGTTCGGGTTAGGTATTGGGCATTGGCGCCGTTACCAGGATGTCTGGAAGGCCGTGAAGGCGTCGGCCTCGCCCCGCAGATAGCTGGCCAGCTCGCGGGCCTGGGTCTGCAAGATGGCCCGAGGGCTGAGACGTTGTCCTTTGTAGCGCTCGGGCGCGTCCAAACGGCTGTGAACTTTTTCGGCGATGAGGGAGCGGGTGGGGTGGTCCAGATTGCCCCGCTTATCCAGGGCCAGGGGCGTTCCCTTGCCTACGATGGCGAGGATGGTGCGATCCACCACCGGCGCCCGAAAGGGTTCGATGAGGTCGAGAACGAGGCTGGGCTTGCCGGGGCGATCTGTGTGCAGAAATCCGGCGTAGGGGTCCAGGCCCGCCAACACCGCGGCCCGCTCCACTTCGTTGTAGAGCACGCCGTAGCCGTAGTTGAGGGCCATGTTGATGGGGTCGTCGGCGTGGCGTCCTTTGCGCCCGGGCCAGGCCAATTCGGCCGGAACCAGCAGCTTGACGCCCGCCCAATAGGCTTTCGCGGCCCGCCCCTCGGCCGAAAGCATCTGCTCGCGCACGTCATCGATGCTCTCAGCCGCCAGCGCCAGCAACTCTTGTTCGTGGCCCAGGGTTTCGATGGCGGCGTCGCGCAAGGCCCGGTAGAGATCGGGGGCTTTCTCTTTGCGATATTTGGCCACATATTTGAGTAGCGCCGCCTGGTTGCGGATTTTGCCCAGGGCCAACGCCCGCGCCGCCAGAAAACCGCGCTCATCCCCATAGGCCAGCAATTGCGCCCGTCGGGTCTTGACTGTGCCCACCAGGGCGCTGGCGTAAAGGCTGGCCACGGGCTCGCCGCGGCTATCCACAATGTGCACGGGAATGCCATATTTGGCGCAGGCTGCGATAGCGTCGGCGCTGATGCTGACGCCATGATCGGCCAAGGTCAGCGTTTCCAGGTGCAGCAGGGGCGCATCCTGCCGACGCTCACCCTTGACGGTGATGCGCAAGCGTCCCTGGTGTTTGCTGACGAATGCCCCGTAATCCTGAATGAAAAGATGTTTGATTATAGACATAGCTTCTTCTCTCTTTGCGTCTTGGCCACTTTGTGTGAGATCGATCTTCAAAGCACTTGGAACCAGCCGCCGCCTTTGACGACGTTTTTGCCCAGTTGCACGCTTTGTCCCCATAGCAGATAAGGCAGCAACTCGGGCCAGTCATCGCTGACCACTGACACGCTGCCCACCAGTCCGCCCAGGTAATGGGGCTTTTTCAGGCGATGGGAATAGCCTTTCACATCCCACCATTCGGTCTGATCCTCGATCACGCGCACGCGTTCGGCCAAAGGCGTCAGGCGATTCACGGCCTGACGCAGTGCGGGCCTGGCATATCGGGCGGGATCAGCAGCGAAGTGCTCTCCCAGGGCGTACAGCCGCTCCAACAGACGCTGGAAGAAAAAGGAGAAGGTGAACCAGCGCATCAAACCGCCATGATGGATGACTCGCAGCGGGGTGAGAAATTCGATTCGCAAGGCGCCATCATGGGAGCGGGCCATGATGGCGCGGGCGTGGGCGTGGATGCTTTCCGCGGTCACGCTCAGGGTCGGCGTCGTCGCCATGGCTGCGGGCGCCTGAAACAAAATCTGCTCCTCGTCGCTATGGGGATTGTAGGCGCTGGCTGAGATCAGACGAAAGCGCCCGCGGCCATTGATTTCTTCGAGCCAATTGCCGATGCCCTGGCTTTGGCCCACTTCGCGTATGGCCAGGAGCAAGTAGGGAAACAGGGTGTGAGCATTGCCGAAGAGGGTGAATCCAAACTGGAAGCGCTCTCCCGGTTCGTAGCGCTCCTGGCGAGATAGGGGCGGCTGCAAGGCGTAGGGGCGACGGCCTTCAGGCCCGGTCTCGCGGGTTGTGAGATAGCACACTGGGCACACGGCCTGGTGCACTGGGTCCTGACGGATGGCGGGCGGCGCGCCGCAGTAGGCCTGGCGCATGTAGCCAGCCCAGGCTCCGCGCAGAGCCGACCCCTTGTACGCTCCCATGGCAATGGGCGTGGTCGCTTCGGCGGTAAAGCGAATGTGGTGGATGGTGAAATCTGGGAAAAAGGACGTTGTGTTCATGCGTTATCCTCCGAACGGATCGTGGGAATGAGAAAATTTGGGATTGGATTATGGGGTTGTTAAGGTGCGGTGGACAGGGATGAAGGACTTATTCGAGGATTTTTTGAATATCTTCCAAGCTGTATCTTTTGGCAGTTATTTTGTTTGGATTGAAAAACTTCGCGCCAAACGGCTTCTGAAATCTTCCTCTCCCCCGAAATGTCCAGGTTTGCTTGCCAGAGGCGGTCTCGACTTGATAATTTGGGGTGCTCCAGTTTCCTGTAATTCCAAAACGAACGAAGAGTTTCTCCCCCACTTGTTTTTCCATGTCTGCAAGGCGTTGCGCAACCAACCTCAAATAGTTTCGATCCAATTCACCAATGTCATAAGTCCCTGCCCATGAGGTTGGAGGATATTGCTTTGTGGGAATGGAACGAGATGGAGGAGTCAGCGATGACGTGGGTGCGGTGTTGTCTTCTTTTTGGTGCCAATCAGGGCGGGGGGTGCGGGGTTCCGTTACCCTGATCACAATCGATGTTTGGTTAGTCAGATGGTCGATATAATCGATGATGGTCTTTTCCTCGAATATCGAATCGTAAGCGTGGATGTCCGCGGCGATGGCTTGAGCGTTTCGCTTGAGATAAGCCAGCACTTCTTGCTCTGTTCGGATCTGGTTGGCGTAATTGGTGAGTGCGCCCGCGTCCACAGATGGCTTTCCCAACAAGGTGAATTTCGCTCGTTGGGCCTGCTCCAGCTCCTGTAGGTTGATCGAGAAGATCACCGCCTGATACCTCATCGAGACGCAGTTCCAATGGACGCCATCGGTGGTGATGACGAAATCTGGGCGGATATCCTTTTGGATGGCGTATTGCAGAACTTGTTGCATTGCGGAATCGAGATGCGCATCCAGACGCTTTGCTTCGAGAAAGATGGTTGTTCGTTGGCCGAACAGTGCGTAGTCAACTACATTTTTGTATTCTCGTTGCACTTCTTTGGGGTTGGCCAGATCCCAGCCTAGCTCCGTTAGAATGGGCTCGATGAGGAATTGTTTGGTCTTCTCTTCTGTCATCGCATCTTGTCCGCCAGCGCTATGCGCTTTTTGGATGATGTCGGCGATTTTTTCCCACATGATGCACTCCTTTTGTGATGTCGGGTTAGCGGACGTCAGAAATCTTCTTCCCGCGAAGAATAGTCGAAAGTCAGTCCCAGTTTCGAATCGTAACTGGCTTCAATGATGTATGGCTGGCGCTTGTCACGCGGTAAGATACGCCCTTGATTGTTCAACGCGTGCCACCGCCCCCAACTGATGGGAACCAGTAGTTCTCCTGCCAGAATTGGATCGGTCTCTCGCAGGGCGATGTACTCGTCGTACAAAGACGCGGGCAACACCTCCACACTATCGAATGCCTTATAAAACGCATCTTCCAGCGCCTCGTCCGATTGAAATGCTCGTAGCGGCTCAATGCACGTGTCCCGGAATTCTTTGGCCGCGTGTTGATATTCCTGTCGCCAGCGTTCAGCGATCTTGCCTTCGTATATCTCGTCTAGCCAGTCGCCAATGCGACCTTCGTCAACAGGTTTATTCTGTTCTCGTTCCAGGATTGCCAGGGTGCGGGTGACCAGTTCTGCATCGTAAATAATCTGCCCGTCATCGGGCTGGCGGAAGACATGCACCAGCGCCGGGTGCTTTTGTAATTTGCGGCGGTTGATACGCCCGAACCGCTGCACGAGAGCCTCCAGCGGTGCCGGTTCGGTATAAATCGTGTCCAAATCGATGTCCAGGCTGACTTCAACGGCCTGTGTGGCCACCAGGACGATGGGCCGACGCTGCGAGCTTCTGGAGCCAGTGGCGTCGCGGATGAGCGCCTCCTTGGCTGAACGATCCCGCATGTTGAAGCGCCCGTGCAGCAAGGACACTTCGACGCCGCGAGGGGCAAGTGAGTGCGTAAGCGTCTCGTAGACGATCTGCGCCCGGTCCACCAGGTTGCACACGACCAAAACCGATTTTCCGGCCAAAGCATCTTGCTCGATGCGGTGCAAGTTGATTTCATCCAATACCTCGCCATCGAGAAGCCGTAATTCATGCCGCACAAACGCTTCGAAAAGGTCAGGCGTCGCCGAAATGGTTGCAGGATGTCCCAAAGCATCGTCGAGCCAGCTTTTGATCAATGAGGGAAAAGTGGCGGACATGACGAAGAAACGGGCGTCGAAATTCTCCTGCAAATAGCGCATAGTCTCCAGGATCATCGCCAGCCGCTGGACCTCGTAGGCATGGATTTCATCGAAGATGAAGGCCGCGCCAAAGTAATCGGCCAGGCGCGCCTCGTAACCCTTGAGCCGATAGACGCCCTTGAGCATCTGATAGGGGCTGAAGACGCGCACCGGCGGGTAATTGAGTTGGGCCAGATTTTTGAGCCAGCGCGCTTCCCTGGCGGCCTCTTCAGGCCCGTATTCCCGCTCCAGCAATAAGCGATAAAGCGCCAGCAGGCCACGCCCATGCTGCAATCCCACCAAATCAGGCCCAAATGTTTTATCCAGGCGTTGTTTCATGGCGTTCATGCTGGCCTGGTAGGGCAGCGTGTAAAACAGCCTGGGCAGACCTCCTTTTTCTTCGGCCTGCCGGGCGGCCCACAGCAAAGCAGCTTCGGTTTTACCGCTGCCCGTGGGCGCGGTGAGTAAAGCGGAGCCAACGAGCTCTCCCGCCCGACGCTGGTGGGCAAAGAGTTGCGCCGCTTGTAAATTACGGCTGGCAAGGATGGCGTTGGCCGAGATGTGTAGAGTGGGAGGCGTTGCTGCATGGGCGGAGGCGCTGTGATCGGCGTTGGTCAGATAGCCGCGCAAGGCCAGCGTCCCCAGGATGTGCGCACGATCTGCATCCTCCAACCGTCGCACGAATCGCCGATATGCCCGCAGCCGGGCGTAGATACGGGCCACGCCCTGTTGATAAAATCCATCCAGCGCCTCGATCTCCGGCTCGATAGCTACCACCTCCACTCCCAGCGCCCGCAGCCCAAGATCATCAATCCAGGGAGCGGCGCACTGCGCCAACCAGCGCCACAATCCTCGCGCGGTCTCTTCATCCACGCTTTCGACCACCTCCACCAACTGATCTTCATCATCGAGATCGAAAGGAGGATAATAGAGTTCGTGGATAGTTTCGGCGTCTTTATGATGAGAGACGATGGCGGCCGTCAGCCAGATCTGCTCTTCCTGCGAGAAATCTCCTGCGATCCAGTCGATGAAGGCCAGGGAGAGCACTTCGTGGCGATGAGACCAGCGTTCATCGCCCCGCAGCATGGCCTGAAAACCATCGGCGGCCTTGCCGAAATCGTGTAGAAAAGCGGCCCAGAACAGAATATGCCATAGTCGGAGGACGCCCAACTGCCTGGGCAGATCGGGGCGCAGGCGGATGAAGTCGGTCAGACGAGAGAGCACCAGCCAGGTGTGGCGGGCGAGGGATTCCGGCTGGTTTCCCTCGCCCTTACCGGGGCTCTTGGCCCATACGCTATCCAGCCAATCGGGCCAGCAGGTGGGTTTCATAGCGGTTCCTCATCGACGAAGCTCAGAAAATGCAGGCCGCGGTGTGCGCCTTTGACTTCGGGCGTGGTGGGATCGACCCAATAGGGGCCGTATTGGAGATGGGAGAAGCGTAAGGGGGCTTCGTCGGGCAAGAGCACGCGGCCTCGGTTGTGGATGACGTAACGTCCCCAGGTGGGTGCGCGGTTGCGATGGTAATCGAGGAAGCGCGGCATGGTGACTGTGATCCCACGACCCAATTGCAGGGCCATCTCGTGGGGCAACAGGGTGTGCTCGAAGTAGGCCCGTTCCGCTTGCTCCAATTCGATGATCTCGACGGAGGTGTAGGTAAAGAGGTCTTGCGACCGCCCCAGGACGACCGCGTAGCGAGGGCTGCGGAAAGCGTCGATCCATTCGGGCCGGTTGATGTAGAGAGTAAGTTTGGGGTGGAAAAGCAACTCTCGCTTAAAAGGATTGACGCGACCCTCTAATACCTTGGGCAATTTTGTTCCTCTCAGCTTTCCTTTACTGGGCGCTAACAGAATGATGTGCTCCAGATCGGTTACTTTGCCTACAGTCGTAAAAGTGTAGGCAAAGCGCACGCCCTCTGGCCGAAACCATTCCCCCAGAGCACTGCTGATGTGCCCATAGAGGGTGGCCGGAGGCGGCATCTCGAAGGTGGGATGGATTTCCAGCATGAAGTGAGGGTAGCGGAAGGAGGTGGTCACGCCTTCCGCCACCACTTTGAGAACTCGCATGGCTTCCTCCCTGGCTCAATCCAGCCAGTGTGCATGCTCGGGCTTCTGTAAGTCCTCGATGAACGCCTGGAATGCCTGACGGGGATGGAAAATGTGAATATGGAGGCCATTCAGCGGGCCCTCTTCGGCCAGAGCCGCCTCAAGCTTCGCCCGCTCCTCCTCCAGATAGCCTTTGGCCCATCCGATGTATACGTCGGAAAGCAAGTCATCGGCGAAAACCGTCAGCGCCTCTTGCAGGGCGTCAATGTGGAGGACAGGGAGCCCACGGCGATTGGCGCCCACCACGTGGCCGAAGATATGATTGCCGCCTCTGGTCACGGCAAGAATTACCAAAGAGGGCGCGACGTCGGTGTAATGCAGCGCCTGTTTGGCGCCCCCTTCCAGTCTGGCCATACCGTCGAAGAGCGTCGCCACCCGTTTCACCCGATCCTCCGGTGACAAGCGGTAGGATTTCTCGGATTCGAGGTGTTCCAGCCCCTTTTCTTCAGCGATTTCGATCCGCACATTGTCCAGATTGCGATATCCGGTTTTGTTACGATAGGAAAATGTGCCGGCCGCGTGCAAGTCCAGGGAGAAGAGGCCCTTGAGGGTGGTGCGATAGAATTGGTGCTCATGGGGCACGGGATCGCCTTCGTGGCGGGACATGGTTCCAAAGTCGTCCACGATGGTTGTAGGCGCAATTGAAACCAACGTGCCAACCCGAAAGGGAGATACGCGTGTGACGGTTTCATCGACGGGCGTCAAATTCTCCTGCGAAGTGTCCGCCTCCCGTAATTCTACCGCTTCGGTCTTCTTGGATGGCGCCCGCATGTAGCCAAAGAGATCATCATCCCACCACTGGATGGGATTGGCATCAGTGTAAGCTACTTTTTTTTCGCGATAGATGGGGGCGGGCTTCCAATTAGATTCCTTTTTCTCCAGCGTTGTTCTCAGCCAATAACGAAAGGCTTGAGCCGAGACATAGGGATACGCTCCTTCTTTTGTTTTGATGACCTTGACGCCTACGGTGTTGTCGGTGCGAGAGCCCGGAATGGAACCGAGGTTGTTCAGCGCCGAGGCGGGAGCGTCGATGAGCAGTAAACCGGTGACAAAAGACATGATTTCCTCCTGTTATGATTGAGTGTCGTCTTGGGAAATTTCTTCGGTTTCATCGGGGAGGACGTCGATATTGCCGCCCAACCAACCGTTTTCATACAAGCGCTCAACCATGCGAATGAGCACCAGGTCTCGGGCGAGCCGCCAATCAGGACGGGCGACTTCGTCGCCTTCCTCGAAGATGTCGATGTAGGGGTCGAGTGTGATGAGTGGTGGCTTTCCCCGTTTGACGTGGGCGAGGTTGGCTTTGATCAGCGTCGTGCGGAAGAATCCATAGCGCTGTTCCAGGTAGAATTGACGGAAAAAGCGCCGATCGTTCTGGCTGGCGACGTAATCTGCCAATCGGTCGCCCAGAGCGCGAATGTTTTCGATGCGGTCTTTGTCCATGTGCAGTATCCTCCGTAAGAATTGAGATGTAATCTCCCAGGAAACAAGATGGGTTTCGTTTTCCAGGGAATAATCGACGCGTGGGTCGGTTTTCCCCCTGGCGTAGCGCAGGGCGACCCGCAGGAAATAGGTGCGAATGAATTGAGGGGCGTTGTCTGGTAAATCGAACAGGTCTTCGTACAGCCAGTTTTTCGAAGGCTGGAACGGCTTTTTGGGCTTGCGTTTGGTCTTGGGCGCTCTTTCCCAAGCTCGTTGTACGATTGCCTGCCATTGCTGGCGGTAGCGGGCCTGGTGCATGACTCGCAGAAAGCTGGCAATCTCGAAGGGGAGGTGGTAAATGTTGAGGTCGGGACCCTGTCCACTATTGCTCAAGCGGTACACCGTCAAGGAAAACGGCTTATCTTCATCCAACGATTCATGTTGCATTTCATCAGCTTTTAGGAGCGTATCGATGAGTAGTGTCCGATGTGACAAGATCGGCTCGGGCATTTTCTTGCTGCCAGCGTCTTGTGCCAGTTGTATCGCTTTCCGGTTTGCCTGCAAAAATGTCTTTGCAAAATAAAAAATCAAGTCTTCATTATCGGAATGAACGGCTAACAATCGCCCTCCAGATTTAGCGCACCCAAGCGGGAACGCCTGAATCGCCAACAGCGCTTTGCCCGATACTGGAATGCCTGCGTCACCATAGGGATGGAAGTTGATGATATTTTCTCCCAGTGTCAAGGGAATATGCTGACGGAACGCCCTGCCCGTGGGAAGGTCCTCTTTGTCACCGAATACTGTGGCAATAGCCGGTTCTCCAGTGAAAACACAGGTTGCATCAAGCGTAGGCGCATCTTCCGTATAGCCGCGAAGCACGCGATTAGCATAATCCAACTGACGCTCCGGTTGTTTGAAAAACGCTGGTTGGGTGAAACCCGAGTTCGGAAAAACGACGGTCAGAAATGATCGCAACGGTTGTCGAACATATTCGCGAGTTATGTAATCTGCCATGACTGCATAGTCCGCTTCCTTTAACTGCGATGGATGGCGCTTTTTGGCGAACGCGGTGATGGTGGCCAGTCCAATGTCGACCATGAAGTGGCCGGTGTAGTCAAGCATGGGCTTCCTCCTGAATGGTTGGATCGTTTTCATAAATGGCCAGGGCCTGGCGATATTTGGCTGCGACCTGGTCGCGTAGCCGGGTGGGATGGATCACTTCGACGTCAGGTCCGTAGTAGAGCAGCCAGGCGATGAATTCGGGCGTAATGGTGGCTTCCAGGGTGAATCGCACCCGGCCATCAGGCAATATCTGGGCCTTCTGGCTGGGATGCCACGATTCTTCCATGACCCGACGGCCGGTCGCGGGCTCGAAGAGCAACTCGATGGGCTCGGGGGACTGTGTTTTCCCACGAATGATGCCCCAGGCGCCACCCAGATAGCTTTCCAGATCGAAATCAACGGGGATGCGATAGCGGTCGTCTAGCAGCCTGGCTTCACGAATGCGATCCAGTTTGAACATGAGCACTGCCTCCCGCAATTCGCAATAGGCGATGAGTTGCCAGGAGCGCACGTAGGGCATGATATGGTAGGGATGAACAATCCGTTCGGTGACCGCGCCTCCGCGCGAGAGGGTGACGTAAGTCATTTGCACTTTCCGCTCCTCCATAAGCGCTCTGTTCAGCAACAACAGCATTTGTTGTCGGTGTTTCCCCTGAGCAGTCATGGCGGGGGGATGGGAAAGGGTGCGAAACAGTGGAGCAAAGGTTGCGGGAAATAGCGCCTCCAGTCGAGAGATTGCGGCTGTCAATTCTGGCGATCCCGTTCCAGCGAGCTGCTGTGCGGCTTGCAACGCCATGAGTAATGAAAGACCTTCTGTCAGAGGGAATTGAACCGCAGGCAAATTGGGCAAGGAATCAAAATAATAGCCTTGTGATGACGAATGAAGCGGCAAACGCAGGCCATGCCGAATTACCTGTAAATCTTTGGTGACCATGCGTTCGCTGATCTCGTAGCGCCGGGCAAAGTCCTTGCGGCGGTAGCGTTTTGGAAAGACAGCGATCATTTGAATGATCTCCAGTATTCTGGATATCCGTTTCAGTTCTTCGATTGCTTGTCCTGTTCCGGGCAATTTGTTGTCCATAGTAGCACGCTCGTTGGTGTGATGGCACTATCATAGCACGTCCATGGGAACAGTGCGGTTCCCGTCGACATAACTTTATCATAAATTACATTCTATCGAAATTGAATTGAAGGCGACTCCTGCTATATTTGAGCGGATATTGTGATGAAGAAGTATGAATAGACAGCAGTGTACACAATTGACATTATGAACACGATGTGCTACACTGAAAGACGACGAATTCCTCAGGAGATAAAATCATGCCAACAAAAATCGGCGCCCGCCAGGCCCGAAATAACTTCGCCCACCTGCTGGGCAGCGTCCATTTTGGCAAAGAAGAGGTGATCATCGAGCGCTCCGGCAAGCCCATGGTGGCGATGATTCCCGTCGACCTGTATGAGCAGATGATCGCAGAGCGCGAGGCCCGTTTCCAGGTATTGGAGCGCATCCGTCAACGATCTCCAGACGTTGCGGAAGAAGAGGTGATGCAAGATGTAACCGCAGCCGTTGCCGCCGTAAGAAACGCTCATGCTGCGCGTCGTCCTTGATACGAATGTGTTCGTCAGCAGCCTGTTGACGAAAAGGGGCGCCACCGCACAAGTGCTGGCCGCGTGGCGGGACAGACGCTTTTTGCTGCTCATTTCCGTTTTCATCATCGCCGAGATACAGCGCGTGCTGCGTTATCCCCATATCCGGGATAAATACGAGATCACCGAGAGAGATATTGACGCCCTGACGGAACTTCTGCAGAAAGACGCTTTGCTCATCTCTGGTGACGCTGCGGTGGCGGGGGCTATTCCGGCAGATGCTTCGGATGAGATGTTTTTGGCCTGCGCTGTGGATGGGCGGGCAGACTTCATCGTCAGCGGCGACCGACATCTGCTGGAGCTGAGGACATACCGGGGTGTGCCCGTGCTGACGGTCCACGAATTTCTGGATCGGCTCGGAGGCGAATAAGCTGCAACTTCGTTCAATCATCGAAAAAGGCCTCCAGTGTCGATGAGGACGCGCCCGCGGCGCGTCCGACCTGCCAGCCATATTCTCGCGCCAACGCCCGCGCCTCGCCCATCAACGTCTCTCGCAGCTCGATAGGCTCCACCGCCTCCACATCCGCGCCCCAACCGCGGATCCAGGGCAGCATCTCACGCCACTGGGCGATAGGCGCCCGCCACAGCACGCCGCCATCGTCGGTCGGGGCCAGCTCTTGCAAAGGATGCCACACGCTCTCCTACACCCGTTTGGCCGCGGGCCCGGGCGCAAAACGCAACACCACCATCTGCGGCTCGCCCCCGCCCCGCCACACGCCCCAGGCGTGGCGCAGCAACGCGTCTTCATCGAAATCCTCCGGTGCCTGAAAAGGCTCGGTGCTGATATGCGCCTTCAGCATCCTGTCCAACCGATAGGTGACGATATCCCCAAACACATCGCTGGGCCCGATGACGTACACGCTGTCGCTCCAGATAGAAGGCTCGATGAGATAGGGGCTGATGCGATCCCAATAGGGCTTGCGCGTGCTCAGGCCCTGATACAACACCCGCAGACGCAGGCTATCCACCCAGGCGTGGGCCACCGCCTCGAACACATCTTCTCGCTGCGGATTGATCTGCGCCGCCAGGATGGTCTCAGCCGATTTCACCAGACGTTCGGTCATGGGCTGACGCATGGCCAGGGAAAGCTTCTCCAGGGCGTTGGCCATGGGCTTCTGACCGCTGCGGGTCTGCTGCGAGGCGCGGCGGGCCGCCAGATATAAACTCAGGGCCTCGCGGATGTTCAGGCGCACATGCGAAAGATAGTTGCGGCGGTCGATGCGGTATTTGCCGGGCGGGTCTTCGATGAAAGGAACATACTCCTCTTCTAAATCTTTGCGATCTCGAAAAACAATGGTGCGATCCACGCCCAGCCGCTCTGCCATTTCGATGTCGCTGAACGCCCGCTCCAGATAGAGACGCTCCATCTCCTTCAAGCGCAGGGCTCGACTCATACTTCTATCCATTTGCGTAAAACTCCGTAAAAAGAGAAGTGAACAAAACAACCCAAACAACTCACTTGGGCTTAAGTTTAGCATAACATAAGCG
>WGCR01000615.1 GCA_015493675.1 Anaerolineae bacterium | reverse complement strand
CACCAGCTTCCCCGCCCGCACTTCCAGCCCCGTCTCCTCTTGCACCTCGCGAATGATGGCTTCATCGGGCGCTTCGCCTGGCTCCATGCGCCCGCCCGGCAGATTCCACAAATCCATGTCCCGTCGATGTCCCAGCAGCACGCGTCCTTTCTCGTCGAAAATGATGGCGAATGCTCCGAGCAGTGTCATGGCGAAAAAAGCGGAGGGGACGGTGTGTCGCCCCCTCCGGCATGATGGCAATGCTAATACAGGAACATCGGTTTGCCCTGAACGTGGGATATTTTGGGCCGATATTCGTCTACATCATAGAATTCGGACACATCCACGCGTTTGAGACCGCGGGTGCTGTAATCGGCGGCCACGTGCGTGTAGCGGCCCTCGCGCAGCGCCACCATGCGACCGGTGATGCCCCGCGTAGCCAGGTTGACGGCCAGCGTGCCGAAATTGGCTGTGACGATGCGATCCAGGGCGTCGGGAGCGCCCGAGCGCATGAGATAGCCCAGTTGCTGATAGATGATATTTTCGCCTGTTATTTCCTTGATTTTCTGGCCGACGAGATAGCCGATGCCGCCCAGCTTTTTATGCCCGTACGCATCCGCTTCCCCGGTCTCCAGCACCTGCCCGCCCAGGGGATAGGCGCCTTCCGAGATGGTCATCATGGCGTAGTGGCTGGGGTTGCGATGCTTGTCCTCGATCAGGAGATGCGCCAGTTTTTCGACATCGAAGGGCACTTCCGAGATGATGGCCCGATCCACATCGGCGCAAAAGGCGGTGATGAGGGAGGTCTCGCCCGAGTTGCGGCCGAACAGCTCCACCACGCCGATGCGTTCGTGCGAGCCCACCGAGGTGCGCAGATTGGTGATCATCTCCACCGAGCGAGTGACAGCGGTGCTGAAGCCGATGCAGTAGTCGGTGCCATACACGTCATTATCCATGGTTTTGGGGATGGAAACCACGGGGAAACCCTCTTTGTGGATGCGGGCGCCATAGCCCAGGGTGTCATCGCCGCCGATGGGGATGAGGACGTCGATGTTCAACTGTTCCAGGGTTTGCAGCACCTTTTGGGTGGTGTCCAGGGTGCCATCTTCGTTGACGGGAAAGTCGTCGGAATTGAGAAACTCAGGCAGATGGTCGGGGCGGACGCTGCCAGGCCGGGTGCGGGATGTGTGCAGGATGGTGCCGCCGGTGCGGTCGATCTTGCGCACCATCTGGGTGTCTAACTCGATCACCCACTTGCCCCAACTGGCGGGATCATCGTGATTATAGCGCAGCGGGCCTGCCCAGCCGCGTCGAAAGCCTAATACGCGCCAACCTTCATCCACGGCCCGGCGCACAACCATCTTGATGGCAGGGTTCAGGCCGGGAACGTCCCCGCCACCAGTGAGAACCGCTAATGTCTTCTTTTTCGCACTCATTTTTATGCCTCGTTGAAATAAATTGATGGCTTGGTTCATGGTTTTTGCAAGGGCTGAACCACGCCTGAATAATGGGATCAATGTCGGAGTTAAGGCCATAGAAAACCCGCAGGAGGGGCGACGACGCTGTCTCCGGCGGGTATTTACACTAAGTTTAGCATGTTTTGAAATGCGAAGCAAGCGGCATCAGGCCAATGCACTTTCGTTGCCGGAATCGTGGACGAAAATGCAGGTGGAACGGGTTGTTTCCGTGAGCTGAACCATCTGCATGACGTTGATTTCGGGATGTAGGCCGAAGATGCCGAAGATGTTCAGATCTCCCTGTGGCGCCTGGGAGATGAAGTCGTGCATGGCGCCTGTGGCGACGATGGCCCCCGTGCCTTTGGGCATCCGCCCCAGGTCGATAAGCTGGTCGAGGAACTGTTGGGCGTCCGCCCGATCCGCCTCCTCTTTGACGACGGTAATGAGATTGATGCGCCCCTGCCAGTTACGGGCGAGTTTGTACGCCAGCAGCAGTGACAGATCCAGATTGCTCAGGCGCAGTCCGATCTGCCAGTCCGGGCTTTGTTCTCGAATCCAGACGTTAATCACCTGTTCTCGTCCCAGCAGTGTTTGCGGATGGTCGACATAAAGGAGTAAGCCCAGCTCATTTTCGCTGGCTTTATCGGCCAGGCGTTGCAGTTTATCCTGGTTCGAGTTCTCGTTGACCGTCAGAAAGAGGATATTGGGGCGGAAGAAGGCGCTGCTGATCACCTCCATGGCCGTTTGCAGGGTGGACGCGAATTTCTGCGATTCGATAAGGGCGACGCGGGCAAAGATGCCTTCGCGGGCGAATATCTCCTCGTAAGCCTTGATGCCGCTGACGCTCTCTTTGTCTTTTGGTTTGTAGATGACCATGATGTGTGCGGAGCCGTTGGGCCGGGCGATGGCAGCCAGAAAACGATAGCTGCGACGCAGGGCCTCGGGTGAATCAACGGGCACCAGCAGACTGGGCTTCCAGGCCCGCTCCTGGCCCGAGGGCATCGCCAGCACCCGCTTCGCGGCCCATTCCGCTACAGTGATAAACATGCCGCTGCGGACATCGCTCCATGGCGAACGTAATTGGCGCAATTGCAGCGCTTCATATAACAGGAAGATGGCGATGAGCGCAATCAGGCTGAACAGGGGACTGATCAGGAACATGGCGATGAGGGAGCCCGCCAGTCCGATGAAGGGCACAATGCGGGGGATGTGCAGCAGCGGGCGAAAGCTGGTCAGCCCCAGCGATTGTTCCAGCAGCACCACGGCGTTGAGCACCGCATAGGTGATGAGGAAGAACATGGTCATCAGCGGGGCGATCTGGTTCAGGCCGCTGCCCGAAAGCCCGAACAGCAAGGTGGCGATGCCGATGCCGATGGTCAGCAGCATGGCGGGCCGGGGTTCGCCGGAATCGGTTTGGCGAGCGAGGATGCCGGAAAATGGCACCACGTCATGCTCGGCCATGGCCTGCAACACGCGCGGGGCGCTGATCATGGAATTGAGCGCCGCAGAGAAGGTCGCGGCCAGGATGCCCGCCTGCACTGCCCAACCCCAGGCCGCTTTATTGACCATGATGGTCATGTTGGTAAGCAGTGCGCCGGGCGTGGCCACCACCGAAAGCCAATAGGCCAGCGCCATGTAGATGACAAAGGCGACCAGGATGGCGGCA
This sequence comes from Anaerolineae bacterium, assembly GCA_015493675.1. Lineage (GTDB taxonomy): Bacteria > Chloroflexota > Anaerolineae > J102 > J102 > M2005. The sequence continues at coordinate 344 of WGCR01000615.1, read as the reverse complement.
ATGGTGCCGGCGGGAATGCTCTTGCGCGGGTTTTTGAGCGTGCCGGAGAGACTGACGCCGGTGAGCACGCCGGTCACCGCCGGGAAGAAGACAGCGAAGATGCTCCAGAAATTACCGTCCCGGAAGTTTCCCCACAGTTGGGGCGTGTAAACTGCGCCCGGATGTCCGAATTTACGCGTAGTTCCCAGCAGCACGCTGAATAGAGAAAAGGTGATGAGAAAGAGGATGAGATAGCGGATGCGGGCCGCCAATCCCACGCTGATAAATGCGATGAGGGCGATGACGAAGAAGGCGGCGAACACCACCAATGTCTGGGGATGTTCGGGGAAAATGCTGCCCCAGCC
>WGCR01000614.1 GCA_015493675.1 Anaerolineae bacterium | reverse complement strand
GCTGGTTGACTGACAAAAGTCAGCTTGGCATTCTAAACCCACCGATTAAAATCAGGGCCAGGGGCCTTTGGCCGTTCGTCGGCCTTCGCCGACGTTTGCGGGTCCCGTTTTGACGAGGAAAACACCGTCGCCGCAGGGGGACGGGCGGCGGAACGCCCATAGCCCTGAATTTATTCGGCCAGAGTGACGGCGAAACGAGATTTGTCAGTCAACCAGGCGTGAAGGTTTAAGAGGACACGAAGAAAACCTTCTATTTTTCCATTCGTGCCTTTGTGCCTTCGTGTTCTTTGTGGTTTTTCAACGATTTGTTAAAGAATTTTCGTTAGATAACTTAGCCTTTAAGCATTGTTCATTAATCATTGATCTTTGCAGCAACATGATGCCAGGCGTGAGCAAAGACTTTCTTATTTTCGACAATGTCTAATAGTAATTATCTCCATTGAACACCGTATTCTCCAACTGCCGGCAATAATTCTGGAAGGCGCGAAAACGAATTTCAAAGAAAATGGGTTTGGATGCCGGAATAATCTTTTTTGCTGCGTTTATCATTATAGAAAATGTGCTGGCGAGAGGTGTAGGGTGAGGTCGATGAGGCGAGACATCGACCTCGAGTGGGGTGAGGGCTGATGTGGCGAGACATCAGTCCTCTTTTTCGAATTTTGCCGGAGGCGGACGAGCGCCTCCGGCCTTTTTTTGAGGCGGGGATGTGAAAAACAGTGACGATGATGCAGTTTTTCCTGTCTGAACCCCTTGGAATTTGAGATCACTCAATTTTGTGGAATGCGCTTTCTTCTTTTTTCGCTTTTGATGGTATGCTTGCTTCTCTTATCTGTTCGTCCATCAGGAGAAAACAGCGCATCATGTTTTTTAGACAACTTTACGAGCCAAAACTGGCTCAATACAGCTACATCATCGGTTGCCAGGCGACAGGCGAGGCGCTGGTGGTGGACCCCTTGCGTGACGTCGAGCCGTATGTCCGACTGGTGCAGGATGCCGGGTTGCGCATCACACATGTCACCGAAACGCACATCCACGCTGATTTTCTCAGCGGCGTCCGGGCGCTGGCGGAGGCGGTGGGAGCGCAGTTGCTGCTTTCTGACGCGGGCGGTGATGATTGGCAGTACGCTTTTTCGCATGAAGGCCTGCAGGAAGGGGATGTCTTCATGGTGGGAAATATCCGCATCGAAGTGCTGTACACGCCCGGTCACACCCCCGAGCATCTCAGTTTTCTGGTCACTGATACGCCCGCCGGCGATGATCCCGGCATGATTCTCACCGGCGATTTCGTCTTTGTGGGCGATGTGGGCCGCCCCGACCTGCTGGACCTGGTCTCGCCCGAATCGGGTGGCAGCGAGGATATGGGCCGCCGCATGTTCGCTTCGCTGCGAAGATTCCGGACGCTGCCTGATCATCTGCTGGTTTGGCCCGGACATGGGGCAGGCTCCGCCTGCGGCAGATCTTTGGGCGCATCGCCCGCCAGCACGGTCGGCTACGAAAAGATCACCAATTGGGCGCTGCGGGAAACCGATGAGGAGGCCTTTGTTTTGCGCTTGCTGACCGAACAGCCCCTGCCGCCCCGCTATTTCCGCACCATGAAGCTGTGGAATCGCAGCGGTGAGAAGCTCGGAGGCAGCGCCCGAATGCCACAACGGCTGTCCATTCAGGAATTGGAAAGCCTGCGCGGGCAGGGCGTGGCGCTGGTGGACGCCCGCGATAAGTTCGCCTTCGCCGAGGGCCACATCCCTGGCAGCATCAACATCCCGGATGGCGAGTTGTTCACCACCTGGGCGGGATGGATTCTGGACCCGGATGAGCCGTTTATTCTCCTCGCCCCCGAGACCAGGGCGGCCGATCTCGCCACCGCTCTTTATCGTATTGGTCTGGACGGCGTCGCCGGGTATTTCGCTGATATCCATTATTGGGTGCAGATGGGCCACGAACTGGCGCAGTTGCCCCAGATGGACGCCCGGGAGCTGGCGGATGTTCTGGCTACAAAGCAGGCTGTGGCCGTGGATGTGCGCGAGCCCTACGAATTGAAGAGCGGCTTTATCCCCGGCGCTATCGCCGCCCCGGCCGGATACCTGGTGCAGGGCTCTCGTCAGCCAGACACGCATCGCCGTCTGGTGTTCTACTGCGGGCGGGGCGACCGGTCTGTGGTTCTGGCCAGCTATCTCCGCAGCCGGGGATTCGACAATGTCTCCAGCTTGCGGGAGGGATTGAGCGGTTGGCAGGCCGCGGGCCTGACGCTGGAAACGCCCGAGACCGACGTCGATTTCGAACAGATCGATGTCCGGGAAGCCTACCGCCGTTTTTCTGATAGCGGGCTGACGCTGATCGATGTGCGTGAGCCTGAGGATTATCAGCGCGGCCATGTCCCCGGCTCGCGCCATTTTCCGCTGGAGGATTTTGTGGATGAGCAGGTTATCGAGACCCTGGCAGGGCTGGGACCGCTGCTTCTCATCTGCAATACCGGCAATCGCAGCAGCATGGCCGCCGAATGGCTGCTGGAAGAGGGCTTCGAGGATCTCGCCAATGTCGAAGGGGGCGTCGTAGCCTGGCAACTGCATCATCTGCCCTGGCGAAAATAAAAGGCTGAACGCTTCTTTGTGCTAAAATGGCCGTATCTTTTTTGACCATTGTCGAACTTTTCATCCGCAGCTTGAT
>WGCR01000613.1 GCA_015493675.1 Anaerolineae bacterium | reverse complement strand
GCCCTCCCCCACGCCCGCGCCCCGCGCCCGCCAGGTCACCATCTGGGCGCCCTACATCGGCTTCATGGAGCAAAAGACCCTGACCGATAACGCCGGTTTGCTCAGCGAGGTGAATTTCTTCTGGTACGAACTGGGCGCGGATGGCGAGATCAAGGGCGGGGTGCAGAGCGCCGCCGGGGTGCAGGCCGCCCGCGAAGCGGGCCTGCGCGCGCTGCCCTCCATCCACAATGGCAGTTTCGACCGGGAGCGGGTGGCGGCCATCATCCACGATCCCGAACGGCGGGCGCAGCACATCGACGCCATCGTGCAACTGGTGATGGAGAATGACTACGACGGCGTCGATATCGATTATGAGAGCCTCTATGCGGAGGATCGGGAGGCCTTCACCACGTTCATTCAGGAGCTGGCCCGGGCGCTGCACCGGCAGAACAAGCTGCTTTCCACCACCGTGCATCCCAAGATGGATGAGGGGGGAACCTGGAGCGGGCCGCAGGCCCAGGATTGGGCCAGGCTGGGTGCGGTCTCCGACGAATTCAAGATTATGATCTACGACCTGCACCACGGCGCCAGCGAAGCCGGGCCCATCGCGCCGCTGGATTGGGCAGATGCAGTGCTGACCTACGCCGAAAGCCAGGTGGACCCCACCAAAATCTTCATGGGCGTTCCTTTCTATGGCTACGACTGGGTGGGAAGCAAAGGGGAGAGCATCGAATGGCGGCAGGCGGTGAAACGGGCGAAGATGTACAACGCCCGGGTGCAGCGAGACGCCAGCTCGGGCGAAGCGTGGTTCAGCTATGACGACGGGCGTCACATCGTGTATTTCAACGACGCTGAGACGTTGAGCGGACGCTTGCAGATGATGTTGACGAATCATCCGGATATTGCGGGCGTCAGCATCTGGCGGCTGGGGGGCGGAGACCCGCAGAATTGGGATGCGTTGTCGAAATAATAGCTGATTGGGTATTGACAAACGTCTGTGATTCGTTTATAGTGGATTTAATTCGTCCATAGGACTTATTAAATGGGCGACTGACTCCTCAAATGTTTTCATCAACAGAGAAGGCGACCCAAAAACGCGCAAAGCTGCACAACAAGCGTCTGGTTCTCAAAACGATCTACGACCGGGGGCCAATCAGCCGCGCGGACATCGCCCGTGCGACGCATCTGGCCCGCACCACCGTCTCCAATGTCGTGACGTCGCTCATGGCCGAGGGGTTGGTGCTGGAGGTGGGGCAGCGTCTTTAGGAACGGGGCAAACCGGCCACACTGCTACGCGTCGATGACGACGCCCGCCACATTATCGGCATTGATCTCGGCGGCCGGGAATTCAACGGCGTCATAGCCGATCTGCGGGGCGCGATCATCCAGCGGCGACGCACTCCCCTGGCCGACCTCACGGGCGAAGCAGCGCTGGAGCGGGTGTATCAATTGCTGGATGCGTTGGTTGCGGCGGCGGACGAGGGCGCGTTGCTGGGCATAGGGATCGGCGCTCCGGGCGTGGTGGACGCCAGTCTGGGATTAATACGTCAATCTGGACGCCTGCAGTGGCGAGATATGCCTTTGCAGAAACTACTGGAAGACCGCTATCATTTGCCCGTTCACATTGCTAATGACAGCCATGTAGCGGCATTGGGAGAATACACTTTTGGTAATGGCCACACTGGCCCCAATCTGGTCGTGATCACGGTGGGCATGGGCGTCAGCGCTGGCGTTGTTCTCGATGGACGCTTGCATCTGGGAGACTCTTTTGGCGCTGGCGAGATCGGACATGTCACCGTGGTGACAGGCCCGGAAGCCCAACGTTGCTCCTGCGGCAATACCGGTTGTCTGGAAACCGTCGTCAGCGAGGGAGCGCTCATCGCCCAGGCTCGCGACATCGCCCGACGCAATCCCCAATCCAAACTCCACCAGTTCGCCCCAACGTCCAAAGCCATTGATCTGCAGGCGATTCTACAGGCCTTCAATGCAGATGATGACGATCTGAACCAGGTAATTTTGCAAATGGGACGGCGGTTGGGCTATTCTGTGGCAACTGTTGTCAGCATCCTGAATGTCGAGCAAGTTATTATCAGCGGCAGTCTGGCTCGTTTCGGAGCCCCACTTATCCAGGCCATACGCACTGAGTTCAAATCGACTATCCATCCCATGCTGGCGGCCAAAACAAAAATTCATCCCAGCCACTTAGGACAAGACATTGTCGTGAAAGGTGCTGTTGCAACCGTATTATCGGCTGAAATGGCATTGGTCTAATCATGATATTTCTAGAAAACAACTTCTATCTCACTCAAAGACGCCAAGACGCAAAGAAAAAAGAGAAGCGGCAGGATACCTTAGCAGTTACCAGAATATAAAAATATGGCTATACTGAAAAAACCTTCACCACGGAGGCGCAGAGTGCACGGAGGAAGAAAAAGGCGAGGTTTGGAGAGGGATTTCTCTGTGAGCTGCTACTATTTTCTCCGTGTCCTCCGTGTCTCCGTGGTGAAATAATCTTTTTTCAGTGGAGTCAAATATCTTGATGAAGAAGAAGTTGCTTGCCCATTCAAACCATCTCGAATGCTCGCTCTGAAGTATCAAAAAGGAGGTCGACAATTCACCAAACACTAAACGCAAATCAGAATAGCCTACTCACTGAACGAACATTTTTCTCAACTCTCTCACTTTCTCTTTGGAGGAAATAGCACCATGTCGAAGAAGAAGACAATCCTTTTTCTTTTGATCGTCGCCATTTTGGCCGTCTCATTGGCAGCCTGCGGCGGCTCGAAACAGGCCCCGGCCAAGGAAGAAGCCCCGGCAGCCAAGGCCACCGAGGCCCCCAAGGCCACCGAGGCCCCCAAGGCCACCGAGGCCCCTAAAGCCACTGAGGCCCCT
>WGCR01000612.1 GCA_015493675.1 Anaerolineae bacterium | reverse complement strand
GGGACGCGGCCCAGGGCCAATGCCAGCGCATCCTCGCCCAGCCTCGCTGCTGATAATCGAACAGATCCTCGGCGGGAATACTGCGCCAAGGGGAGGCCTCGGGGTCCAGGCCCGGCGCTTGCGGCGTCCACCAGCCCCAGGCAGTGATGAACAGGGGCCGGTCGCCCAGGCCATGGCGGACCAGCACGTCTCGCAGCAGCTCCACCCGGCGGAAGTTGAGCAGGTCGGCCGCGGGGGGCGCTTCGGGCGGCTGGTCGAAGCCGTAGGCCTGTCCCGCGGCGGCATCAAAGAACTCGCCCGCGCCCAGGCTCAGCAGGCGGTCGAGATAGAGGGGGTCGGGCATGTTGAAGCCGTCATCGGTGGTGGTGGGCGCCAGGGCCGCCAGCAGGATGGGCGCGTCAGGGTGCTCGGCGCGAATACTGTTGCTCGCTTCCCGCAGCAGCTCCAAGTAACCCTGCGGATCCGCGTAGCGGGCGCCCCAATGCGGCCCGATGTTTGGCTCATTCCAAATCTGATAAGCGACGCACCACTCGTCTGAGGGGCGCGTGGGCATTTGCTGATTTACATGCCTGGCGAGTTCCCTCGCGAATTCCCCAAAATCGCGCATGTCCTGCGGCGGAGCGAAAGGGTTGTCGGCATCTTCGGGCGCGCGGGCCCAGGCGGGAGAGCCATCCAGGACAAAGATAATCCTGGGCCTGACGAAAGAATCCTCCAGAGATAGCAGCACAGCATGCAAAGTTGCGATATCCCAGGCATCTCTTTCCGGTTGAATCATTTCCCAGGGCACGCGCAGGCGCACAATGCTAACGCCATCCTCCTGCAAATGCCGCCACCGAAACGCCAATGCCGTGTAATCCAACGTGGCCAGCTCCGCCAGATCGAGATTGGCCATGGTGCGATCATGCAGGGGCGCGACATCGCCGGGCCAGGGAGGCGGTGCGGCGCGGCGGGCCAGCAGCCAGTTGGCGGGCAGAGCCAGGAGAAGGACGATCAGAAGCAGGCCGAGAAGAACCGGGCGTTTCATGCTCTGCATTTTACTATGCTATCATGCGGACAACCAACTCCCTTTGTCGCAACATCTCTCTCAACGCCATGATCCTCATCATCAACGGCCCGCTGGGCGTGGGCAAGACCACTATCGCCGAGGCGCTGCTCCATCGTTTCCCCCGCGGCGTCATACTGGGTGGCGACGCCGCAGGGGATGTCCACCCGTTCGAAATTTACGACCCCGTCCGGGTGGCATACCTCTATCGCACCCTGGCCATGCTGGTGGCGTGGCATCAACGGGAGGGCGGCTACGAGAACGTCGTCATCGACTACGTCTTCGAAACGCCCGAGTCCCTGAAGCATTTCATCACCCTGCTGCGCCCGCTGGACCCCAACATCCACATCTTCCGCTTGCGGGCGCCGGCAGAGACGCTGCGGGCGCGTATCCGGAAACGCGCCCGCAGGGATGACGCATACCTGGCCTGGGAACTGCAACGCGGGCCGGAGCTGCTCCAGATTCAGGATGAAAATGGGGCGGGCGACGCGTTGGGCCAGGTGATTGAGACAGAGGGATTGGCGGTATCGGATGTTGTGGATGTTATCTGGGGAAAATTATAGGCGATAGTCAATGACTACGCGCATCCTCTTCATACCCACCAAAGCATCCCAATGTCGTCATTGAAACACAAAAATACGCGCTAGCCTCTAGTGACAATTTAACGCTTTATGTTATAATCATCCCTGACAATCGTCCGCATTCTTCACTTTTCCGCTCTGTTGGGAGTCCAAGATGCCGTATTCACGAATTCGGGAAGCGCCGGAATCCAGTTCCGCCGCCACAATGCGAGCCGTCGTGGCGGCCCTGAACGACGCCTGGCATGCGCCGCAACACAGTACGCCCACTGAAAAACGGCTGGCCCAATTCACACAATATCTGCCCGAAGCCATCATCAGGAAGGCCGTCGCCCGCACCGTGCGCGGGCGCGCCCTGGACCCCAATCTGGCCCGCTACGTCAAGACCGAAGGCCTTGCCCGACAGGCGGTGTCGCACTATGAACAGGCGGATGGGCGCGTTGGCTACCCAGCCATCATCATCGGCGCGCCCAATGGCGGCGTGGCTTATCTGGCCGCGCTGATGGGCGCGGCATTCCTGCCCGCCTATTTCCTCCTCAGCTTCGCTGATCACACTGACCCGGATGATGTGGCGACTTATCAGGAGCACGGCAGTGAATTGATCAACACCATCCTGACCACGAACCCCGATTTGCTGGCCGTCAATCACTACGATCCCATCCACGATCGTTTTCTGGTGGAGGAAGTCAATCATGTGCGGCTGAAGCTGCTGGCGTTGCCCGAGGCCTATCGCCAGTTTATCGAAAGGCATCTGGCTCCCGGCGGTACAGTCTTTTATGTCGACAACAGCTATCAATGGCCCCAATATCGAATCGAAAACCGCCACATGTTTCAGGTAGGCGGCCTGGGCGGCTTCAGCGCCCGGGACTATCTCAAGGGCTCGGAGACCATCGACGCCTGGCTGGCCGCCCAAAAAATCGAACACCGGAAAGGCTGGGCCCTGCCCGGTTACGATCTTGTGGAAACATCCGAATCGGAATGGGGCAGCCTTCCCCAATTCCGGGAAGCAGTCAAAGATTTCGTCGACGCCAGCGGTTACCAGTTCAGAGCCATCAATGGCGCACACCCCGAGGACTTCAGCGCCCTGGCTTACACGGCCTATCTGTGGGAAAGCCGCCTGCATGAACGTCGGCCCAACGGCATCCTGGTGGAATGTTTCAGCCAGATCAATCCCACAGCCGCACTGCGGGCCGATCTGCTGCCGCTGTGGATGCCATTCAACACCCAGGACAGCCTGGATTATTTCACCCGCATGAGTCCATACATGCCCAAAAATCTGCCCGTAGGCATTTCCCTGCTGGCCAACTTCACCAAGACGCCCGATCTGCCGCCAGCGCTGGCGTGGAAAGAGGTGGGCGAAAAGATCGGGCCGGTGCACTGGATCGGCGTCCACCCCAAACGCTATCCCATGGATATCCCCGCCATCTTCGATTATGTCCCCGAATTGCAGCAATGGGTGCAGGAGCATCCGGGCCGGGAGCCGCGCCCCCACCTTTCCCCCGAGGAATTGCTGGAGATGATGAAATACCTCAACCACCACGGCTCCCGACTGTTCACCTATCTGCTTAACAGCGCCGACGATGAAGATGAAGACCAGCCCCTTGTGGATGAAGCGCCTCTGATGGATATTTATGATATGGCGGAATAGATAACAGAGACCGAAACAGGAAAAAAGCCCGCCGCATCAGGACGGGCTTTTTGCTGCCCAAAACTTGATTTTTACACCCCTGGCAAAGGATAATAGAGTCCATGAATGAAATCTCGATTCCCGCCCTCTTGTCATTACTGGGGCTGGGCCTGTTACTGGGATTGGAGCATGCGCTGGACGCTGATCATGTCGTGGCGGTCTCCACCCTGGTCAGTCAAACAAAAAGCGTCAAGCGATCTTCCCTCTTCGGCATTTTTTGGGGAATGGGCCATACCACGACCTTGTTCCTGGTTGGCCTGGTCATCCTCATCTTCAAACTGGCCATTCCGCCGCGCATGGCGCTCTCCTTCGAATTCATTGTCGGCATGATGCTGGTGCTTCTGGGAGTCGATGTGTTGCGCAAATTGCTGCGGGGCAATGTCCACATCCACCAGCACGAACACGAAGGCGGCGTGACGCACAGTCATTTTCATTCCCATGCCGACGCCACCGCCCCCGACCACCATCATCATCACCACCGTTCATTTCTGGTCGGGCTCGTCCACGGGCTGGCCGGCAGTTCAGCCCTGATGTTGCTGGTGTTGAGCACCGTGGACAGCGTCTGGGCAGGCATTCTCTTCATTCTTGTTTTCGGATTGGGCACGATCCTGGGTATGTTGATTACCAGCACGCTCATTGCCCTGCCCTTCAAGTGGATGAGCAACTTCGCCCGGATGGACGGCGTTTTGCGGCTGGCGTCGGGCGTCATCAGCATCGGGCTCGGCATCATTATCATGATCCGAATCGGATTTATCGACGGGCTTTTCCTGTAAAGCTATGTAACTGCTAACGTACTCGACTTCAAGCCTCAAAAAGCCACGAAGGCTCGAAGTTTTTTCGAAGGCACGAAGGGGAAAATAAAGAAAAATACTTCGTGTCTTCATCTTCTTCGTGTCTTCGTGGCAAAAAATGGTGGCGAGACCCTAGTAGTTACAAAGCTGTAAAGAAATCATCGCGCGACGCCTGGGATTATCGCTGATTTTCGACCTGTTGCTCGTTTTGTCCAGTTGTGGAGGGACTGCCGATCCCGCTCCTCACCGCCCGATCACAGCCTCACCCACGCACCGCCTGCCGCCCAATCTACACCATTGTAGAGCAATACCGAACTGGCCCTGACCTACAGCGTGCGCCTGGACAAACGCCATCGGCAGGCGCTGGAGACATCGATGCAGCGAGAATTGACGGATGGCTCGCCAGGGGAGTATTGGGAACTCAGCGAGGATGCGCCGGGGCGGGTCAATCCCAATCGTTGATTGATGATTGGCTCCACTGAAAAAAGGATATTTCACCACGGAGACACGGAGGACACGGAGAAAATCGTAGTAGTTCACAGAGAAATTTCTCTCCAGCCTCGTTTTTTCTTTCTCCGTGCACTCTGCGCCTC
>WGCR01000611.1 GCA_015493675.1 Anaerolineae bacterium | reverse complement strand
GGCGCTCGCGCTGGGGCGTCGTTTGGGGCTGGGCGGGCGTCTGAGGCAAATTCAGCTTGAATTCGGGGATAGGCTGGGTGAGCAAGGCTTCACGCATGGCCCGAATGTGCTCGGGCGTGCTGCCGCAGCAGGCCCCGATGATGTCTACGCCCATGCCCGCCAGGTCCAGGGCCAGTTGCGCCATCACCTCGGGCGTGCCGTCATAGTGGATGTGGCCATGCTCGAAATGGGGCAGACCGGCGTTGCTCTGGGCCATGAGATAGACCCCCTCGGGCCGCACCGCCGCCATCTCCTGAATGGCGATGCGGGTTTCATCGGGCCCGTTGCCGCAGTTGGCGCCGATGATCTTGACGCCGGCCGCGGCCAGCTCCTGCAACGCCTGGGCGGGCGTTACCCCCATCATGGTGCGGTGATTGGTGTCGAAGGTGAGCGTCGTGGCGATGGGGAGATCACTGGCCTGGCGACAGCCTGCCACCGCGGCTTTCACCTCATCCAGATCGCTCATGGTCTCGATCAGAAAGAAATCGACGCCGCCCTCGGCCAGGGCTGCGGCCTGCTCGGCAAACGCGGCCCGGGCGCTCTCGGGCGTGAGCTCGCCCATGGGCTGCATCAGTTCGCCGGTGGGGCCCATGGATCCGGCCACCAGCACGGTTTCGCCCGCCACCTCGCGGGCCAGAGCTGCGCCTGCATAATTCAGCTCGTGCACCCGCTCTTGCAGGTTGTGCAGCTTGAGACGATAACGGGTGCCGCCAAAGGTGTTGGTCTCGATGATCTGCGAACCGGCATCCACATAGCTCTGATAGATTTCTTTGATGATGTCGGGGCGTTCGATGTTCCACAATTCGGGAGCGCCGCCGGTGGTCAGCCCTTTTTGTTGCAGCATGGTGCCCATGGCGCCATCGCCCACAAGAAAGGGATTGGATTCGATGAGTTTGAAAAGGTCTCTTGGCATGATAATTGGGGATCAGGATTGAGATTGGGGAGTGGATGTTTGGGAGCCGTTGCGATATCCCACCACTTTGGCGGGAGCGCCCACGGCGATGGCCAGAGGCGGCACATTTTTGGTGACGACAGCCCCGGCGCCAATGACAGCGCCCCGTCCGATGGTGACGCCATCCATGACAATGACGCCTACGCCCAGCCAGGCGTCATCCTCGATGATGATATCGCCTTTGCTGGTGATTGGCTGTTTGGCAATGGGCGTTTTCAGGTCGGAAATGCCATGTTGATAGGGATACAGGGCGCAGCGCGGGGCCAGTTGCACATGATCGCCGATGTGAATACTGCCCAGCGCCGCTGTGAGATTGCAGCCCGATTGAATGTGGCTGTGTCGGCCGATGGTGATCTCGCCGCCGCGGATGGTTTCGAGGATAGTGAATCTCTGGATGGAAGAATGGTCGCCGATGCGGATGCCGCCGCCATCGCGGTGAGCGTACAGAGTCACGCTGTCATCGATGAAGATCATCTCGCCCAGGGCCAGTTCGGGGCAGGCGATATCGGCGCGGGGCGAGATAAAGGTGCGATGGCTCAGGTTCATCAGCAGACGGCGATTTTTGTAAGGCCCGGCCAGGTTCATGGCCCCGCGCAAAAATAAGCCTCCGATGAGGGGGAGCGGAGCCAGGGCCAGGAGAAGTTTGATGAGTCGGATGCGCATGGGATTACCACATGCCCGTTTTTTGAAACCAGGCGATTTCCTGACGGGCGGCGGTGAGCAAGTCGGATTGAGGCATGCCCAGTTCGGTGATGGCCCGGGACGGGTCGCAGGTCAGTCTTTGCGGAGACGTTCCGGTGTGGCGTTGCGGTTGCGGCGGTGGCGTGGTCTTCAGAAGGCGGCGAAGCTGTTGTTTCCACCGCGCTTCGCGCGGTTTGGGCGCGGGTCTGCCGCTGGCCCGCGCCATGAACGTCCTGAATTCGATCTCTGTGAGATTGCCCCGGGCGTGGCCCAGGATGTAGCGACGGCCCGGCTGCCCTTTCTCCAGCGCCAGGATCATGCCCCGGGCCACATCTTGCACGGGCGTCCAGTTGATGCCACCGGAAATATAGCGCAGAGGTCGGTCGTGCAAAAAGGCCAGCACGATGCGCCCGCTGGCTGTGGGCCGCCAGTCGCCCGGTCCCAGCATGGCAGTGGGATGCACGATGATGACCGGGGCCCCCTGCGCGGCCAAATCCCGGGCGACTTGTTCCCCTGCCCGTTTGCTGAGCACATAGGCCGAGGGGTGGGGCAGATTGAACGGCGTTTCCTCGGTGGCCAGACTGCCATCTTGGGGCTGACCGATGGTTCCGATGGTGCTGGTGTGGAGGATGTGCGGGATGTTCGCATCCGCCGCGGCTTGCAGGATGAACCGGGTTCCCTCGATGTTGACTTTTTTCATCAACGGGATCAGGTCCGGATCGTGCGTGAAACTGGCGGCGACATGGAAAAGGGCGTCGCAGCCGGACAGGGCGTCCCGCCAGGTTGCGGGCTGCAACAAATCGCCGATCACCCGCGTTATGCCGGGCGTTTCTTGCAGGAGGATGTCGTTGCTGCCGGGGCGGATGAGGCCGCGCACCTGCCAGCCGTCATCCAGTAGCTGACGGGCCAGGGTCGCCCCCAGAAAACTATTGACGCCGGTGATAAAGGCCGTGGGCATGGGGTCGGTCAAGGGACGGGCTGGGATTGCTGGTTGAGATTCAGAAGATCGAGGCGCACCCAGAGATTGACCGCGTCGGCTGCGGGCGGGGGGAAGGGAGTTCTGCGGAAGAAGAACCAGCGGATGGCGTCGTTGGTGCTGGCAAGATGATCGACGCCCCAATTGGAGAGCGGCGTGAATGATTGCCCGGCATAATCTTCTCCCAGCGAGAGCTCCATTTCGGCGGGGGCGATGATGATGGCGGGGGGATGCTGGGCGTTCACATCCCGCAGCACCTGAAATTGCTCAGCCCGCCGCAGATACCATTGTATCACATCGTCGGATGGACTGCCGGGGATGAGAACGATTTCTTCGGCCCAACGGTCGCCGGTGTTGTGTTGGCTGATGTCGCCGTAAGTGTTGACGAGGTCTTTGGCGTCGGGCATGGTTTCGGTGGGGGAGACGCGGGCCAGGTTGGGCAGCGTGGCGTTGAAGGCCAGGCTCCAGATCATGCCTGCTCCGAAAAGCAAGGTGAGAACCAGCGCTGTCATCAACAGACCGCCGCGCACTTCGGTCCAGCCGATGAAGAAAACGAAGACGGCGATGATAATGGCTCCCAGCAGCGCCGTGACGAAAAAGACCGTGAGTCGCGCAAAATCGCCATTGTGGGCAAAGGAAACCAGGGCATAGACGGCGAGGAAGGCCAGCAAGATGAGCACGGCTACGAACAATATCTGTTCGACGCTGTGGAATTTGAAGTCGCCGCGTCGGGCCAGATGCACCAGGAATGCGGCCGCAGGCAGGGCCAGGAAGAAGGCGGCCGCTGCCCGGCTGTAAGCCACATCAGGGCCCTGGGCGATGGCGATGAGGACTGCGAGGGCTGCGGCGATGCTCAACGCCCGCAGGACGCGATTCTGGCGCACGCCCCAGATGACAGCCATGAATCCAAACAGGGAGAGCAGCGGTTCGTCTGCGATCATGCGAACGAAGCCGGTTAGCAGCGTCAGCGGAGCGAGGGAAAAGTCACTCAGCCATTGTGTCAGGTTGATGGCGACCAGGCCCATGGCGTCGAAGCGGATGAAGAAGACGCTGCCGCCCGCCAGCAGGATGACGGCAAAGAGTCCCCAATCGCGGGCGTCGGGCATGGGGCGCGAATCGGACGTGTCCCAGGTGAGGGCGAAGATGACGGTCAGAGCGATGAGGACGGTGAATCCCGCCGGTCCGCTGAGCAGGGCCAGGGCGACGGCTGCCAGCGTCAGCGCCCAGCCATGTGATTGATTCCGCATCACCCGCGTCCAGCCAGCCAGAGCGATAGCCGCGGTCAGCAGAGCGAGGCTGACGCCGTCGCTGCGCCGGGCAAAGGCGTTGATCAGGGGGGAGAGCGTGATGAGCGTGGCCGCGATGAGTGCAGTCCAGCGTCCCAGCCAGTCTCGTGTGAAGTAGAGGCCCAGGGGAATGGCGGCCGCGGCTAGCAGGGGCCAGGCCCGGGCCAGGGCGTCGGTGGCGCCCATGACAAAGAATGTGAGGCTTTGCAGGCTGAGAAGCAGGGGGCTGCCTGCATCCAGCACTGGGTGCAACCCCTGGCTGGTCTGCCAGGCCCGCAGCGCAGTGCTGGCCTCGACCGGTGAGAGCGGGCGTTGGCCCAGATTCACCAGCCGGATGATGACCGGAGCCAGGATGAGCAGCCCGTAGGCCAGTCGCTCCATGGTGAGCCAGGAGAAGCGGGGGCGGGGTGTGTCCATGGTGGATGTAGTCGTTGTCATAGTCGTTCGCTGTTTACTGTTTTGAAAATCGATCTCACGCAAAGTCGCCAAGGCGCTAAGCTTTTCTTTGCATCTTTTTTCCTTTGCGGCTCTGCGACTTTGCGTGAGATTTTCGTCCGTATCGGCGAGCTTTCGCTTGTGGCGCCTGCTTACTGAACACTGCTTACTGATAACTGATCACTGGTTACTGATAACTGGCGCACCGCCTTTCCATCGGTAGATGGTGTAGGGGCCGGAGCTGAAGACGGGTTCCCACAGCTTGAGATAACTGCTTTCGGTGTGAGGGGATATTTTGTATTTGTCGCGTTCTTTGGGCCCGACGATCATGTATTCGATGCCGAATTCCTGGACAGTCTCGCGTGTGAGATCAGGCGATTGGTTTTTGTAGATGGCTCCGATGAGGGGCTCGCGGCGGCCTGGCTCGTCGTAGTTGCCCCGCCATTGCAGCTCGTGTCCGCCCCAGCCCAGCAGGGTCGGGCGTCCGGTGAAGGCGGAGATGAAATCGTCGTCGGTGTAGGATCGCCCCGGCGCTTCCAGGATAACCGTGTCGGGCGCTGTATTTTCTTTCAGCCACTGCATGACTGCGTATTGGTCGGGGTTGTAGCGCTGGATGAAAGCTGCGCCGTCCAGGGTGGGCTGGCCCTGGAAGTTGCCCGCCTTGGAGGGGATGGCGAAGGCGGGGTAGAGCAGGCCGATGGCGGTGAGGATGAGCACCGTACTGATCCCGACCAGCTTCAATGCCCGCCCGGCCCGGGTCTGGATGTAGTAAACCGCGTAGGCGCTGGCTACGCTCATCAGCAGCCACGCCTGATAGTAGAATTTGAACACGGTGTTCATGCGGGAGCCGAATTGGTCTCGCAGGTAGACGAATTCGACCGCGTAGGCCAAAAGCAGGCCCGTGCCAAACAGAACCAGAGCGAAGCTCAGACTGGGAGAGGACAATCCCCTCCCATCTTCATCTTCTTCCTTTGCGCCTTTGCGCCTTTGCGTGAGATCCCCCCAGATCTGCGTCAACAATGCGCCCACTGCGGCCAGCAAACCCCCGGCAATGAGCCAGGTAAAGGGCGTGGTGAGGCGCAGTTTGAGGATGGCGGGGAGAAGGGAGGCGGGCGTCCCGCCCAGCAGGCCCGCGACCCGCTGCCGCAAGCCGGGGGAGACCATCACCAGCAGGATGGATAGGGCCAGGAACAGGGCGGGCAGCCCCCACGTCGCCAGCAGCCAGCTCAGAAAACTGCGGCGGGAAGCTGGATGGCGTCGCCAGGCCGCAATCAGCAGGAATGCGAGGGTGGTGAGGAAGGCCCCAAACATGAGGAAAAACTGTACGAAACGGGTGGGGTTGACCACATTGGGCAGCGGCCCGCCCGCCTGGGAGCTGAAACTGAGGTAGAAGGGCAGATAGGCGACGACGCCGATCACGGCCAGGGAGAAGAACGTGGCCGTGATTTCTTTCCAAAAGCGGGGCCCGAAGCGCAGGCCCTGATAGCCCCGGCGCAGGGCGTAAGCCACGGTCATGAGGAAAACGTAGATGGGGAAATCCCAGGTGTTGAGGAAGCCCATCGCGCCCACCAGCACCCCGGCCAGAGGCAGCCCCCAGCCATCCAGCCCAAACGCGTCCCGCACTCGATTCCATGCTTCTCTCCAACTGCCTTTTTCTCCTATCCCTGTTTTTTCTTCTTCCTTAGCGCCTTTGCGCCTTGGCGTGAGATCATCTTCCCCCTTTGCGCCCCCGCGGCTTTGCGTGAGACCCAAAATCAAATTCAGCGCCAGGGCCATCATCAAAAAGGCGAAGGGGATGGCGAGGACGTGGGGGTGCATGTCGCCCAGGATGAAGCTGAATTGGGGGAATTCGTCGATGACTTCCTGAGCGCCGGTGTGGGCGAAGTTATAGTCGTGGATGACGCGTGAGGCCCGCCACCACCACCATCCGCCTGCGTTAGGGTTGAAGCTGCCGGTGACGGGCGCGGAGGCCAGGTCTTTGATATCGAAGAAGTTGAGAAGCGCAGGAGAGAGCAGACCGCGGGCGTGAAGGACTTCCAGCAGGACTTCCAGGTTGCCCATGAGGGCCACGAAGACGCCCGCCAGCAGGCCGTAAATCCAGCCCGCCGCGCTGGACCCTGGCGTTTTCTTATCGCCCCGCACCAGCGCGTAGACCAGCGCAAAGGGCTCGGTGACCGCGAAGGCGAAGATCGAAGCCAGGCCCAAGTTGAAAATGACCGTGGTGGTCACGCCCGAAAGTCGGGCCAGCATGCTCAGCAGCACATAGCCGAAGTAGTAGTAGCTGATGCCATAGCCCGCCAGCCACGGGTCTTGCGGCGGGAAGGTGGCGGAGTTGAACGCGCCGTTGATGAACGCGATCTCCATCGGTTTTTCGGTACCCGCGATGTCGGGATTGTAGGCCCGAAAGTACGCCCATCCGGCCATGGCCAGCAGGAAGAGCAGCTCGACGCCCAGCCAGTAGCGCCAGTTTTGGCGCAGGTCTGCCAGCAGCGGGCGCTGGCCCGTTTCGTCTCGCTGCAATCCGGGCCGGGCCAGCCACAGGCTCGCGGCCAACACCGTTAGCAGGGCGATGATGACGCCGCCCAGGTCGTTGCGCAGCAGCCCGAAGCTGGCTCCCAGCCACAGCATGTAGCCTGTGAGCAGCAGGCCCAGAGCCTTGGCGAAGGCCAGGCTCATGTCGGGCAGGGCGCGAAACAGCCGCCAGGCCAGGGGCAGGGCGACCAGGCCCAGGAGTTCGAGAACGAGCCAGAAACGGAGGAAGTCGGTCATTGTGGGTATGCAGTAAGCAGTGATGTGGCCCCTTCAAGGAGGGGAAGGAAAACCCGTTTGAAACGGGTTTGGAAAAACGCACTTGAAGTGCGTTTAGCCTATAT
>WGCR01000610.1 GCA_015493675.1 Anaerolineae bacterium | reverse complement strand
ATCGCAGGTGCCGCGCTCGGCCACCTTCAGGGCGATGTCCATAAAGTATTCATCCCAGCTGGGTCGATTGCTCATAATCGGCAAACCTCAGGCAGTGCCAAACTGTCGATCGCCCGCATCGCCCAGGCCAGGAACAATGAAACCTTTGGGCGGATCGCCCGGCTTCTCAGGCTCGGGCGTCAGATGCTTATCCAGGCAGGAAAGGTAGATATCCACGTCAGGATGCGCTTCGGACAGCGCTTTCACGCCCTCGGGCGCGCCGATAATGCCCAGATACTTGATGCGATTTGCGCCCCAGCGTTTGAGAATATCCACGGTGGCGATGGCGGAGCCCCCCGTCGCCAGCATCGGATCCAGCACCAGCACTACTTGCACTGTGGGCGCCACCGGCAGCTTGTTATAATACTCCACCGGCTTCAGCGTATGCTCATCCCGATAAAGCCCGATGTGCCAAACCTCGGCCTGTGGCACCAACTCCCAAATGCCGTTGACCATGCCCAAACCCGCCCGCAGAATCGGCACCAATCCGATGCGTTCTTGCAGCTCGAAGCCTTCGGCTTCCGCCAGAGGCGTTTGCACCTTGATAGGCTTCAACTCCAAATCCATGGTGGCCTCATAGGCCAAAAGAATGGTAATCTCTCGGATCAGATTTCGAAATTGCAGGGAATCTGTATCCTTCTCTCGCAGAATCGTGACTTTATGCTGAATGAGGGGGTGTGTTGAAACGTGTACTTTAGCCATTTGCGTTTTCCCCGCGCGAAATGAATGGGAGGCCAGAAGGCCATGTTATCGGAAATAAAAAAGCTGACATTACACAGATTGTAACGCCAGCTTTGGGAATCGTCAACCACAGCCAGGACCACAAAATCGCGGCAGGATGCAGATGAGATTCGTCTGAAGCCAATTTTCAGCTTTGAGTCGGACTTTGAGTCCCGTGCAGTGGCAGGGTGCGAGAGCTGGTTACAGACAAGGAACAGCATACTTCCCCCCAAAACTTGAACCACGCCCCAAGACTACTCCACAGGGAAATGCCAGCGGGTGCGCTGCGGATTCATCCCCCGTCGCAGCATCCGCTCAACCTCGCCCTGGCATTTAACGCACAACGTCGCTTCCGGCTTCACTTCCAGCCGTTCTTTGGGGATTTCCGCACCGCAACGCTCACAAATGCCATACTGATCCGCCGCAATAATCTTCAGGGCGTGCTCGATGGCCGCCATCTTGGCCTCAAGGGCTTCCAGCAGCGTCGCACTTTTCTCCCGCTCGATGATCTCAGGATCGCCTTCCTCGATATCAACATCCACTTCATTCTTCAGCGTTTGTTTCAGAAGTTGAATGTCTTCATGCAATCTTTCTTGCTCGTGAATCAAAACCTGCTTGTTGTGTTCGATAAATTGGGCATCCAACATTACTATCCTCCTGCGGGAATATCATATTCCCCAAACATCCCTCATAACTGGCATTTTCTATCCGAGGGATTGGTTTAAGTTCGTATCATTGGCCTTTCGTCTTTGAGAAACCAATGATTTCGGCGCAATGTTTTACCATAAAAAAGCATATTTCGTCAAGCTGGCGATAGATGAAAACTTGTTGCTGACTTGTTGTAGAACAAACGACCGGCTATAATAACTCTTACCAATCCTCCCTGCAACGCCTCATCACATTCTTCCATTGTTTTTCTCATGCCCGAACGCCCGATCGATCCCAATGCCCAGCCCACCGACAGTCTGGATGCGGCCCTGCGCATCAAACGTCTGGATGAGCTCTATGGCCAGGACAAGGTGCGCAACAATCTCGAAATCCTGATCGAAGCAGCCCGTCATCGGGAGGAGACGCTGGATCATGTATTGCTTTATGGCCCGCCCGGCCTGGGCAAGACCACCATCGCCCACATTGTGGCCAATGAGATGGGGGTGAATCTGAAAGTGACCGCGGGGCCAGCCATCGAGCGGGCGGGGGATCTGGCTGCGATTCTCACCAATTTGCGCAAGGGCGACATCCTCTTCATCGATGAAATTCATCGGCTGGGGCGGGCGGTGGAGGAGATCCTGTATCCGGCCATGGAGGACTTTGCCCTGGATATCATCATCGGCAAGGGCCCCAGCGCCCGCAACATCCGCCTGAAGCTGCCCCGATTCACCGTGGTCGGGGCCACCACCCGGCTGGCGCTGCTGACTTCGCCCCTGCGGGCCCGGTTCGGCGTAGTGCTGCGCTTCGATTTCTACGATGTCCCATCGCTGGAGCGCATCGTGCGCCGGGCGTGCGAGCTCACCCAGACGCCCTACGACGAAGATGGCGTGCGAGTCATCGCTCAGCGGGCCCGGGGCACGCCCCGCGTGGCCCTGCGCCTCTTCCGCCGCGTGCGGGATTTCGCGCAGGTGCGGGCGCAGGGCATGATCACACAAGATGTGGCCGAGGCAGCGCTGAACCTATTGGAGATCGACGCTTTGGGCCTGGACAGCCTGGATCGCACGGTATTGGAAGCCATCATCACCAAATTCGGCGGCGGTCCTGTGGGCCTGGACACCCTGGCCGCATCGGTCAGCGAGGAATCGGACACGATTATGGATGTGGTGGAGCCTTATCTGCTGCAACTGGGCTTTCTGGAACGCACCCCGCGCGGACGCGTGGCCACACGCCGGGCCTACACCCACCTGGGCTATCCCTACACCGCCGAAGACGGCCCTGCCCAGGCCGCTCTGTTTTGAAATTAGCGCAAACGCCGCCGGATGACGCATCCGGCTCGGGAGCATTGCTCTTCAGGACGGATTCACGACCCGGCGGGCTTCTCCAATCCAACCGTTTTGTCCCTTGATATCCAAAACAGCCTGACATTTCCTGATAACTGATGACTACTCCCCGCATCGGATACACATTCAAGAACCGCACCCGCGAATTCTTTCTGAAATGGCGCACGACCTATTGGTACGCCATCGTCATGGCGGGCGGTGAGCCCGTGCCCGTTTATCCCGACTCGAACCTGGACACGCTCTGCCCGACGCTGGATGGCGTCATTCTCACCGGCGGCGGCGATGTGCATCCCCGGCGTTTCGGGCAGGAGCCGGACGGCACGCTGATGGACTCTGTGCAGGAGGCCCGAGATGAGCTGGAACTGGCCATCGCCCGCCGCGCCGCGGAAACGGGCAAGCCTCTGCTGGGCATTTGCCGCGGCATCCAGGTGATGAACATCGCTCTGGGCGGCGGCCTCATCCAGCACATCGAGGGGCACGCGCAGGTGGCCAACACCTTCGAGGGCCCGCCCACGCAGCATCCTGTGCAGGTGGCCCCCGACAGCCTTCTGGCCCGGACATTGCGCGTCAACCCCGGCGCTGTGGTCAATACCTACCACCATCAGGCCGTGCCCGCCGACAACCTGGCGCCGGGCCTGCGGGCGACGGCCTGGGCTGAGGATGGCACGGTCGAAGCCCTGGAAATGCCCGACCATCCCTACTACATCGGCGTGCAATGGCATCCCGAGCGCCTGTATGAGCTGGGCCCGGAGCAACGGAACCTGTTCACAGCTCTGATTGCGGCGGCAAAAACCGGACGATAGGGGTAACGTCTCGCAGGTTTGCTTCATCAAAAGACCTTGAAATGTCTCGCAGACTTTCAAGGTCTCTGCCACGCCCACCTCCAAATCAGGATTTTCTTCAATGCAGATTTTCACCACCACCGACGTTTGCGCTCCCGATGAGCCCGTAGCCGTCGTCCAACCCGACGTCATCCTCACCTCGGATTACGATTACAACCTGCCGCCCGAGCGCATCGCCCAGACGCCCATCGAGCCGCGGGATCATGCCCGCATGATGGTGCTGGATCGCAAAACGGGCGCCATTGAGCACAAACGCATCACCGATATCGTCGATTATCTGCGGCCGGGCGACTTGCTGGTGCTCAACGACACCCGCGTCATCCCCGCCCGCCTGCTGGGCCGCAAAGAAACCGGAGGCCAGGCCGAGGTCTTTTTGCTGCGCCCGCTGGAGGATGGCCACTGGGAGACGCTGGTGCGGGGCAAAAACCTGACGCCGGGCAAGAAGATCATCATCGCCAGCGAGACCGGTCCGCAAACCATCGCTACTATCGAGCAAGACCTGGGCGGCCCCAAACGCGTCGTCAGTTTTGATCAAAATCTGGATGAGATTCTGGATGACATCGGCCAGATTCCCCTGCCGCCCTACATCCACGAACCCCTGCAAGACCCCGAACGCTACCAGACCATTTACGGCTACAAGGAAGGGGCGGTGGCCGCGCCCACCGCGGGCCTGCACTTCACCGGCGATCTGCTGATGGACCTGCGCAGCCGTGGCGTGCAGTTCGCTTACGTGACCCTGCACGTGGGGCTGGGCACCTTCCAGCCAGTGAAAGAGGAGAACGCGCTGGAGCACGAGATGCACAGCGAGTGGATGGAGATGACCAACACCACGGCCCGGCTCATCAACGACACCCGGCTGGCGGGCGGGCGTATCGTGGCCGTGGGCACCACCAGCGTACGGGTGCTGGAAACCGCAGCCAAGATTTCTCTGGGGCTGGAGCCCAGCGACCCGGCCCCGCCCAATCTGGTCTGCGGCTGGAAGACGGTGTCGGCCTGGACGGGCGAGACCAATCTCTTCATCACTCCCGGTCACCATTTCCGGGCGGTCGATGTCATGCTCACCAACTTCCATCTGCCCCAATCCACCCTGCTGATGCTGGTCTCGGCCTTCGCCGGCCGGGAGACCATCCTGCGAGCGTATGAAGAGGCCGTGCGGGAGCAATACCGCTTCTTCTCCTTTGGCGACGCCATGCTCATCCTCTAACATCTATCACCTCGCAGCCTTTCGGGCCTGCGAGGTCTTTTTTTGTGTGATAAAATAACGCTGTCCTATTTCCCATCATCCCGCTTCATCCACACCGACCCGACTCATCCCATGACAGATCAAACCGCAGCCTCCTCCCGCCCGGTCATTTCCATTGTCGCCCCGGTCTACAACGAAGAAGCCATCCTGCACGAGCTCTACAAGCGCGTCTCCGAAACTATGGAGACGCTGGGCGAGCCGTGGGAGCTGGTGTTGATCAACGACGGCAGTTGGGATCGCTCTTACGAGATCATGCTGGAACTGCACGAGCAGGACTCGCGGGTGCATATCGTCAACTTCTCCCGCAACTTCGGGCATCAGATCGCCATCACCGCGGGCATGGATTACGCCCAGGGACAGGCCGTGGTCATCATCGACGCCGACTTACAGGACCCGCCCAGCGTGATTCTGGACATGGTGGCCAAGTGGAAAGAGGGCTACGAGGTGGTGTACGCAGTGCGCGCCCAGCGCAAGGGCGAGACCAAGTTCAAACTATGGACAGCAAAGCTGTTTTATCGTCTGATCAACAAAATCACGGGCGTCAACATCCCGCTGGACACCGGTGATTTCCGGCTGCTGGATCGCAAGGCCGTGGACGCGTTGCGCCGCATCCGCGAGCATCACCGTTTTATGCGGGGGCTGTCGGTATGGATTGGGTTCAAGCAAACGGGCGTGGAGTATGTGCGGGAGGAGCGCTTCGCAGGGGAAACCAAATATCCCCTGAGCAAGATGCTGCGCTTCGCCATGGACGGCATCACCTCATTCTCCTACCTGCCCCTGCAATTCGCCACCTACATCGGCTTCATCATCGCCGGGCTCAGCGTGCTGGGGATCATCCTCACCATCATTTTGCGCCTTTCCGGCAGTCACGCCTTCGAGGGGCAGGCCACGACCCTGGTGATGGTGCTTTTTCTGGGCGGCATCCAGCTCATCTCGTTGGGCGTCATCGGCGAATACCTGGGTCGGATTTACGATGAGGTCAAGAATCGTCCGCTTTACATCGTGAATGAGGCTGTGGGATTCGAGCAGCGAGACGCCGGCCCGACGCACCCGTAATCAGACTATCTCAGCACAAAGAAATACCAGTATCCCAACCCAATCCACAGCATGGCGCTGATGATGAGGACGACCAGGAAGACGGGCTTGCGGATTTTGTGACGGAAGAGGAATCGCCCGCCCCACGCGCCCGGCCAGCCTCCGAGCAGGGTGATCATGTGCAGCACGATTTCGGGCACGCGGCCGCCGCCGATCTTGGCCTGGGCTTTGTCATAGCCGTAGAGACCAAAAGTGACGAGGCTCCAGGCCAGCAGCCAGGCCCAGAAAATATCCAGTTTGACAAAATAGAGGATCGCCAGCAGCACAACCAGGCTGAGCGCCAGGGCGATGAGGGAGAAGGTGGTTTTAGGTTGGCGTTTGGGCATAAAAGGCTTGTCGTGGTCAGAAAAAGAACGGAAAACAGAAAATCATTATACAACGCGGCGATCTGGCGGTCTAAAAAGAAGACAACAGTCCGTCATTCTTCATTACGTCATCCGTCAGTTCTCCTGTATAATACACCAGATATATCCATCCAGCCCCACACTCACAGGCCCGATCATGCTCAAAATCTCATCAACTTACGGCATCAGCACCATCGTCAATCATTGTCAGGAAGGGGACAATCCCCATCATTCTCATGTCTCGCCCATCTTTCAGACCTCGACCTTTGGATTTCCCGATGTGGCCACGGGCGCAGCCATTTTTGCGGGAGAGCAGAAGGGGTACATTTATTCTCGGGCAGGCAATCCCAATGTGAATCAACTGGCGAAGAAATACGCTTATCTGGAGGGGCTGGACCTCATTCGACAGCAGCCTGACGCCGATCCGGATGAGCTTGTAGCCGGGCGGGTGATGAGCTCGGGCATGGCCGCCATCAGTTCGGCGGTGATGGGCTGGATGACAGCGGGCGATAAGGCCATCGTACAGCGAGAGCTCTATGGCAATGCGTATCGCTTCTTCAACGAGGTGGCGCCCCGCATCGGCTTCGAAACGATCTGGGTGGATCAGATGAACGCGGACGCCTGGGAAGCCGCGTTTGACGCCCATCCCGACGCCACACTGGCTTATGTGGAAACGCCCGCCAATCCCACCCTCAGCATCCTCGATCTGAAAGCTGTGGCCGATATTGCTCACGCGCACAACGCCTGGGCCATGGCGGATAACACCTTCGCCACGCCCTATCATCAGCGCCCGCTGACGCTGGGATATGATGTCGTGGCGCATTCCACGACCAAGTATCTCACCGGACACGGGGTGATTATCGGTGGTGCGGTGGTCAGCCGCCATGTGGATGATTACATGAATGCAGGAAAGGATGGCGTGGGCCTGATGGCCCGGGTGATGGGGCCCGCGGTCAGTCCCTTCGACGCCTGGCTGGCCAATCTGGGCCTGAAAACCTTCGAGATCCGGATGCAACGTCACGCCGAGAACGCCATAACCATCGCCCGCTGGCTGGAAGCGCACCCGCAGGTGGAAAATGTGCATTATCCGGGCCTGGAAAGTCACCCCGGCCATGAGATCGCCCAAAAGCAGATGTTCAACGGCTTTGGCGGCATGATCTCCTTCGAGTTGAAAAAAGGTTTCGCTGCGGGCGTGACCGTGATGAACAACATCCAATTGGCGACGCTGGCCGTCAGCCTGGGCAATGTGGATACGCTCATCGAACACCCCGCCAGCATGACTCACGCGGGCGTCCCGCCCGAGGAGCGCCGCAAGGTGGGCATCACCGATGGTCTGGTGCGGCTGTCGGTGGGGATCGAAAATGTCGAAGATCTGATCGCAGACCTGGATCGGGCGCTGGGATTCATCGCGTAGACCGGTTTAGCCCCCCCTCATCATCTTATGAACAACCCCATTGTCGTCCTCAGCTTCGGACGCTCAGGCTCCACCTGGGTGTCCGATATCATCTCCAAAAATATGGGAGGCCTCCTGCTCTTCGAGCCGCTACATCCCGAAACCTGCCCTTTTCCGCAGGAGGCCTGTTACAGCGATGGTGATGATCCGGGCCTGAATGAAAAATTACAGGCCTTCCTGACTGCGGTAATGAAAAAAGAATTTCGCAATCGCTGGCTATTGCGAAATCACCTTTTCAATCCGCTGGAAGCAGTCAGTCAGACCTTCGTGGATATGGTCTGGGAGGAGACGCAAGTGCTGGGATTCAAGGAGATTCGGGCCAACTTCATGATCGACTGGCTGATCGAGAAGCTCGATGCCCGCGTCGTCTATCTGGTGCGACATCCCGCCGCAGTCATCGCCTCGCTGCGCCGTCGCAAAAATTTCTGGAACGAATTTGGTTTCGAAACGCATTGGCGGCTGTTCCTTGATCATGTAGTGAACAATCCCCGCCATGAGGACATTCTGCACCCCTATCACGCCACCATCGCCGGAGCGGCTACCCAAATCGAACGCGAAGCGGTGATGTGGGCAGTGAGCCACAAACTGGCGACACAGGCCCTGGCCCGCCACGGGCTCCCTCTTTTTCATTACGAAGATTTCTATGAGCGGGCCTTTCCCACCACCCGTCGGTTGGTGCGCTATCTGGGCGGGGATCCCGACGCTATCCATCCCGCTCACATCTTTGTGCCTTCCATGACCACCATCCGCACCGTCCACGGCCTGACCGCGTCAGAATCCGATTTCACATCCAAAGGATGGTCCATTTTTTGGGATGATATTCTTTCACTCGGGGAACTGGAAATAATTATGAATCTGGTTGCCGCATTCGGTATTGAGGATTACGGCGTCGACTGGACGCTGCCGATCCAGATGTAAGCCACATACGCCACATAAATTCCCAACAGCGCCCATCCTTCCCAGCGGGAAAGTCTGAGTTTGGTGAGCAGGAAGATGAAAAGCAGAATCACTGTGCCAAAGAGAAGCAGCGCGGAACTCCACAGGCCCGCCGTATCGATATGAACCGCGCCCGCCCCCATTGTTATGGCCAGCAGCCAGGGCAGGCCCAGGCCCACCAGAATGTCAAAGATGTTGGAGCCCACAGCATTGGCGACGGCCATGTCTCCTCGACCCTGCTTCGCCACAGCGATAGAGGCGAACATATCGGGCACAGAGGTGCCTGCTGCCAGCACCGTCAGGGCCACCACCACCGCCGGAACCTGAATCGCCTCGGCAAAAGCCACAGCAGACTCAGCTAACGCATAACTGATGAGCGCCACAAAAGCGATGGAGACGAAAAAGGCGCGGAGATAGGACTTACGGGCGTTCCCGGTCAGAAAACCAATTCCGCTACTGAGAATAGCGGTGATGCGATGATAGATGTCTGAACAACACCGTTCTTTCTCGACCGCATCTTCCACGATCCCGATTACATCAGTGTCCTTGACATACGTATCCCATTTGTAAAGGATAAGCAGATAGACAGCGTAAACCAACAGATAACTGACAGCCTCTGTTAGCGTTACCGCACCGTCAAAGATAGTAAACAGCAACATACCGACGCCCACCGAGTACATCAGAATATCACGAGTGATGACCCTCCATGAGATATGCGCCGGATTGGCTACTGCTGAAACGCCAGTAATTACCAGAATGTTGAAAATAGCTGATCCTACGATGGCGCCAATGCCTACATCACTATTGGCCCCGCCGGCCGCGAACAGGGCAAAGATAGCGATAGACAGCTCTGGCGCCGAAGATCCCATCGCCATCAGCGACGCCCCCGCCACATTATTGGGCAATCGCAGCTTTTTTGATATCTCATCCAAACTGACGATGAAGTACTCATCGGTGATGATGGAGAGCAAATAAACAGAAACAATGATAACTATCAGGCTGATAATGATCATGGCAAAGACATGATTGATGAATTAGTGAATGGATATTCATTGTTCATGATTTTCCACTATTTTCAGCTTGAGAACAAACTGGCAAACGAATGTCTTCTTTCAATTTTGTTTTCTTCCCTGTATAATCTAGTCATGGCCTCATTGGAGCGATTACTGGATTCCCAATTGCCGTTCTCTTTTGTAGCAAAGAAGAGAGATTGGATTGACGCGTCATATACAGAAAGACTGAAACATCTTTTGCAGGGCGATCTTGACTTTCAGGGGACGAACGGCGCTTACGCCTCTCACAACTTTCACGCTTTTCCGGCCAAATTTCCCCCTCAACTGCCATCTCTTTTCATCAAACAGCTTACTCAACCGGGCGATGTGGTGCTTGATCCCATGGCTGGCTCAGGCACGACGCTGGTGGAAGCTGTGTTGGCCAAACGCATCGGCGTTGGGTGCGACATCGACCCCTTGGCATTGATGATCTCCAAAGTCAAAACAACGCCTCTCGATCCGATGCTGGTGGGAAAAACTGGATATCGCATTAGCCATCATGCGCAACAGCTATTGAAAGGCAATCCCCACAACCTTTGGCGCATCAAAGCCGCGTGGACGCCAAAAACAAGGGATTTCGTTGATTATTGGTTTATGCCCCAAACTCAGTTGGAATTATTGGCCCTGAGCCATGTCATTGACCGGCTGGATGATGCTTCATTACGTCAATTCTTCCGCCTAATTTTTTCCAGCATCATCATTACCAAGTCGGGGGGCGTTTCGCTGGCCCGAGATTTGGCCCACACCAGGCCGCATCGGGCCAAGGTTATTTACGATGCAGCGGGCGAAGTGTTGGAGGGAATGGCGCTTGTTAAGGAAGGCAACCCCAGATTACCGCACATCTCCAAAACGCTTTCATCGCCTGTCAAAGAGTTTGACAAGAGATTGAACAAAGCATTGGATGGCGTCAGACTTCTTTCGCGGCTAAAAGAGGCGCAAACTATTTTAGCTCAGGCCAACGCACAAGCACTGCCTCTGGCTTCTAATTCTGTAGATTTGATCGTCACCTCTCCGCCTTATGCATCGAACGCCATCGACTACATGCGGGCGCATAAATTTTCTCTGGTCTGGTTTGGCTATCCAATCGAGGCACTTGGGCAGGCCCGACGCAAATATGTAGGCGGCGAAACGACCATGGACATGCGTTTTGAATCACTGCCTGATTATCCCACCAAAATCGTGCAGGAAGTGCATCGGTTGGACGAAAAAAAGGGACGGGTCTTGCATCGCTATTATTCAGAAATGAAGCGGGTGCTAAGAGAGATGCACCGGGTTCTTAAACCCGGGAAAGCCGCCATCCTCGTTGTAGGAAGCTCTGTCATGCGGGGACGCGATACTGAAACTGGAAGGTGTTTGGCTGATATTGGCACAACTCTTGGTTTTACCCTGGTGGATATTGGCGTGCGTTACATTGATAGAGATAGGCGCATGATGCCTGCTGGCAACCGCATTGATCTAAGTTCCCAAATCCAACGCCGCATGCACCAGGAATTCGTCATTGGTTTTCTAAAATAAGGAGTCGTCATGGATCGTTTATCGGCGCTGCGCACTCAGTATCAGCAAAAGGTGTGCAATGAGGTCATTTATATGAAGCAGGAGGTCATTCCGAGTATTGCGGATGTGGGAAGCAGGTTAAGCGTGCAACTGGCTCAAAGTATGCTTCAGCAGATGGGGTTTGCTGTGCATGCGGGAAAAATCAATGGTCAGACAGCAGGAAAACAGTTTGAGGATGTCACAAAGGCATATCTTGAGGCAGCCTTTGGGCTGCTGGCGCACCTGCGGCCGGGGCAGTGGATTTACTCGGTGCAAGGCAGCATTTCCGATTTTGCCCAGTATGAGCATCTATCGACCCTGACGGAGCTCATCCAATCTTCCCGTGAGCTGCGTATGATGATGGGTAATTACGTCGTCAAACCTGACATCGTTATTGGCAAAATGCCTTTTTCTGATGCGGAGATCAACCGGAATGAAAAGATTGTCGATACCTTGGGC
>WGCR01000609.1 GCA_015493675.1 Anaerolineae bacterium | reverse complement strand
GTAAGAGACCATGCTCATGGTGCGCTGGGTCTCAGGGTCTTCGTAGCGCCGCCCCATGAGCCGTTTGATGGAATAAAAAGTGTTTTCGGGATTGACGATAGCCTGGCGCTTGGCAGTGGTGCCCACCAGACGCTCGCCATTTTTATTGAAGGCAACCACAGAAGGGGTCGTGCGACCGCCCTCTGCATTGGGGATCACACTCACATCACCGCCTTCCATCACGGCGATAACGCTGTTGGTGGTGCCGAGGTCGATACCTACGATTTTAGCCATTGTTCAAAAATCCTCCTCAGGATCAGGTTGTATTTCGAGAAATAAGTTCTTGCGGGCATGACGAACTGTCGGCCCGATGATTTGCTGTTTTTAGCATACCGCCTGAGTATATGCAGGGTATTAGGATTGCATTAGCGAAGTATATGAGATGGCATGTTCGGATGTTTGGCGGCTGACGTGCTATACTGGCGGAGGATATTTGAGTGGGCGACGGCTGTTTTCATGATCGAGTCCCACTGTCTTGCAACACCGATATCTCTCGTTGTCAGCATCAATGCAGATGCCTGCGTCTGACCATCATCCCGCTTCCTTTTCTCATGCCCGGCGATCTTCTCACTCTCGAATTGACCTTTGTGGAATTGCTGCTGCTGGTTTTTGTAGTGGCAATGGTGGTGCATCGCATCAAATTGCCTTATACAGTGGCCCTGGTGGTGGTGGGGCTGGGACTTTCTTTCCAGAACGTCATCCACTTTGAGCTGACGCCCGAAATCATCTTGATGCTGTTTCTGCCGCCCCTGGTGTTCGAGGCGGCGCTGCACATCGATTATGGCATCTTCCGCAAGGTGCTGACGCCGGTGCTGCTGCTGGCAGTGTTCGGCGTGATCATCACCATTGCCGTAATCTGGAGCCTGCTGACGTTGACGGGGCTGCTGGATTGGCAGACGGCGCTGATTTTCGCCTCACTCATCGCCGCCACCGATCCGGTGGCAGTGGTGTCCCTGTTCAAGGCGTTGGGCTCGCCCAAACGGCTCTCTACGCTGGTTGAAAGTGAGAGCATGTTCAATGACGCCACGACCATCGTCATCTTCCACATCGTGGTGGCTGCGGTGCTGGTTGGCGGTGGAGAGTTCCATCTGGACTGGATGCATGCTCTGACCCAATTCATTGTAGTGGCGACCGGCGGCGTCACCATCGGCATCGTTGCTGGCGTCGTAGCCAATTTCATCTTCGCCCGGGTGGACGATCATCTCATCGAGATCACCCTCAGCACCATCGTGGCGTATGGCGCTTATCTGCTGGCCGAGCAATTTCATTTCAGCGGCGTGCTGGCGGTGGTGTTTGCGGGCATGCTCATCGGCAACCGCAGCAGCCGCAACATGTCCCCCACCACCCGTATGATGCTGGCCAATTTCTGGGAATACATCGCCTTCCTGGTCAACAGCCTCATCTTCATCCTCATCGGCATGCAGGTGGTCTTCCCCAGTCTGGGAAACGCCGTTTATCTGTTGGTTTTTGTGGTGGTCGTGGTCGTGCTCATCAGCCGAGCCGTGACTGTTTACGGGCTCAGTTTTGTCAGCAAGCTGTTGGGCAGTAAGCTCAATCTCTCTTATCAGCATGTGCTGTTCTGGGGGGGATTGCGCGGTGCGGTCAGTTTGGCCCTGGCTCTGAGTTTGAGCCACAATGTCCCCAACCGGGATATTATTCTCTCGCTGACTTTTACCGTGGTGCTGTTCACCCTGCTGGTGCAGGCCACCACCATCGGCCCGCTGATGCACAGGCTGGGATTGTCGGGCCAGTCGGAAACCGAGAAGGAGTATGAGCGGATTCATGCCCGGCTGTTGGCGGCCCGCGCGGCCTATACCCGCATGAAGGCCCAGTACACCGTCGGCTCCATCGATCCCACTGCCTGGCATACGGTCGAACAGCAATTGAAAGCGCGTATCGAAAAGCTGAATGAGGAGCAGCGGGCTTTTGCCGAGGCCAATCCCGAGCTTGTATCCCGCATCACCACCTCCTTGCAACGAGAATCACTGCTCATCCAGCGGGCGCATATCAATGATCTCGAAAGGGAGGGCGTCATCACCGATCATGTCGCCCGCGAGCTCATTGCAGAAATCGACAGCGCGCTCGACGACCTGAACCACAACGCTTTGCCATCTCCGCAAACGCTTCCCAGCGAAACATCATTGAAAAAATAACCCAAATCACTTCAAACTTCGAGGTAATCATGACAAATTCACCCCTTCTCCCCTGGGATCAATCACCTGATCCCCGCAAAATCCTGAAAGAATCGGATCCTGACGTTTTCGCCGCCATCGAAAAAGAGCGGCAGCGCCAGCAGGATCACATCGAACTCATCGCATCGGAAAACTATGTCAGCGCCGCGGTGCTGGCTGCGGATGGTTCGGCCTTGACCAACAAGTACGCCGAAGGGCTGCCCGGCGCCC
Organism: Anaerolineae bacterium; assembly: GCA_015493675.1. Lineage (GTDB taxonomy): Bacteria > Chloroflexota > Anaerolineae > J102 > J102 > M2005. The sequence continues at coordinate 4,108 of WGCR01000609.1, read as the reverse complement.
GCTATTACGGCGGCTGCGAATATGTGGACATCGTGGAGCAGTTGGCCATCGATCGGGCCAAGAAGCTGTTTGGGGCCGAACACGCCAATGTGCAGCCCCACGCCGGCGCGCCCGCCAACATCGCCGCCTACATGGCCCTGCTGAAACCTGGCGACAAGGTCATCGGCATGAAGCTCTCTCACGGCGGCCACCTCACCCATGGCGCCAAATTCAACCTCAGCGGTAAGATCTACGAATTTCATGGCTACGGCGTCAGCCGCGAGACCGAAATGATCGACTATGACGCCCTGCGCGATCTGGCCCGCGAGGTGCGCCCCCGCCTGATCCTGGCCGGCGCCAGCGCCTATCCCCGCAAGATCGATTTCAAAACCCTGCGCGCCATTGCCGATGAGGTGGACGCGCTGCTGATGGTGGATATGGCCCACATCGCCGGTCTGGTGGCGGCCAAACTTCATCCTGATCCTATTCCCTATTGCGACGTGGTGACCACCACCACTCACAAGACCCTGCGCGGCGCTCGTGGCGGCATGATTCTGTCTACGGCGGAATGGGGGCGCAAAGTGGACAAGGCTGTGTTCCCAGGCCTGCAAGGCGGCCCGCTGCTGCACCAGATCGCGGGCAAAGCCGTGGCCCTGGGCGAAGCGCTGCAGCCATCCTTCAAAGTGTACGCCCAGAACATCATCGACAACATGCAGGCCATGGCCGATGAGCTGAACGCGGCGGGCCTGCGCCTGGTCTCCGGCGGCACCGACAACCATCTGGTGTTGGTGGATGTGACGCCCTTCGGCATCGGCGGCGCCATTGCCGAGGATGCGTTGGGCCGGGCGGGCATCACCGTCAACAAGAACCTGATCCCCTACGACACCCGCAAGTCGATGGATCCCAGCGGCATTCGCGTGGGCTCGCCCGCCATGACCACCCGCGGCCTGGGCCAGGAAGAATTCCGCCAGATCGCCCGCTGGATGGTGGCAGTGCTGCGCAAACCCACTGACGACGAGCTCATCGCCAGCATCGCCGCCCAGGTCAAGGAAATGCTGACAGCCTTCCCCGTGCCGGGATAAGTGACCAGCTAGAGCCAGGGATGGCTCAACAGGATTTCAGGGGGTGAGATGCAGGGCGGATTCGCAATCCGGCGGGTTCAGCAAAGCCAACGCCCCCTGAAATCCAGGAGAACCGAATTCGGAGATGAATGGGCGGCATGCCGCATTAAATCCTGGCAATTGATCCCCTTTGTGTTTTAACCGGAACATGACGGCGCTGTTCTTGCGGCTCTGGATCATTGGATGAGATAATCGCCTGTGTGATGCGTGGAAAGTGCGGCGCTGGCGATAGATCGTCAGGAGTTGCAAAGGTGGTGAACAAACGGCTAAATCCTTCACAAAAGCCTGCGAATATGTTAAACTGGCACTGTTCACCTGTTTCTATTTCACTCACCTTCAAGGAGGTTAGCAACTTGGCAAAAACACCCAGAAAAAAAGGCAAAAAATCAGACAAGATCGAAGTGGACGGCACTGTCGTCGAAGCATTGCCCAACACGATGTTTCGCGTCAAGCTGGATAACGACCACGAAGTGTTGGCCCACATCTCCGGAAAAATGCGCATGTACTATATCCGCATTTATCTGGGAGATCGCGTACGGGTGGAGCTTTCGCCCTATGATCTGACACGCGGTCGCATTGTTTATCGTTACCGAAAGTAAGTTTTTTATCATTCTTGTCGTTACGAGGATCATAGCAGTTCATTCCGCATTGACCGGATTGGGGCCGACACCCCCGTTTTATTTTTGTTCAGGACTTATACATTTCGGGCGGGTAGCTCAGTTGGCTAGAGCACTTCCCTTACAAGGAAGGGGTCACAGGTTCGAGTCCTGTTCCGCCCACACCCACAGCCGTCATGCTTCCAGCATTGGCGGCTTTTTGTTATACTCGAGGCAAGGCCTATCCCTCATGCTCTCGATTTTCAATCTCACCGACTATGCCCGATAATCCCTATCGCCATCTTCCCGGCCTGGACGCGTTGCTGGCCCGGCCCGACGTGTTGCCCCTTGTCACCGAATTCGGTCGCGAACCGGTGCGGGATGAGGCCCGCGACCTGCTGGACGCCATTCGCGCGGACATCCGCGCGGGCGAAACGCCGCCGAACGAGGATGAAATCGTCGTGCGTTTGCAGGATCAGGCGCGGGCGCATCTGGCTTCCTCGCTGATCCCGGTCATCAACGCCACAGGCGTCATCGTACACACCAATCTGGGCCGGGCCTTGCTTTCTGATGCTGCGCAAGAAGCAATGATGGCCGTAGCTCGCGGTTACAGCAATCTGGAGTATGATCTGCCCGCGGGCAAGCGGGGCAGCCGTTACGTGCACGCCGAGGCCATGCTCACCCGGCTCACGGGGGCCGAGGCGGCGCTGGTGGTGAACAACAACGCGGCTGCGGTCAATCTGGCGCTGCGCACTCTGGCCGCGGGCCGGGAGGTCATTATCTCGCGTAGCGAGTTGGTGGAGATTGGCGGCGGCTTCCGCATCCCCGATATCCTGGCCCAGAGCGGAGCCACGCTTGTGGAAGTTGGAACCACCAATCGCACCCGTCTGGCCGATTACGAAAACGCGCTGACCGAAAATACGGGCCTGCTGCTGAAAGTGCATCAGTCTAATTATCGCATCATCGGCTTTACGGCTGAGGTGGGATTGAAGGCGTTGGCGGGACTTGCCCGGCGTCTGGAATCCCCCATCCCTGTGGTCAATGATCTGGGCAGCGGCACCCTGCTGGACACCCGCCCCTATGGACTGGCCTACGAACCCACGGTGCAGGACAGCATCAATGCCGGCGCGGATGTGGTCACCTTTAGCGGGGACAAGTTGCTGGGCGGACCGCAGGCGGGCATCATCGTGGGGCGCAAAGCCATCATCGATCAGCTCAAACGCCAGCCTCTCACCCGGGCGTTTCGCGTGGACAAGACCACTCTGGCCGCACTTCAGGCCACGCTCATGGCCTATCTGCGGGGCTCAGCCACCGAGGAGATTCCGGTATGGCGCATGATCAGTACGCCGTCCGCTGAGCTTGCAAAACGGGCCCGGGCCTGGGCCGACGTCCTGGCCGAGACGGGCGCCCGCATCGAGTTGACGCCCGGCGGCAGTGCCGTGGGCGGCGGCTCCCTCCCCGGCCAGACCCTGCCGACGACCCTGCTGGCAGTCGCCAGCCCCCATCCCCAGCGCCTGTTGGCTGCACTGCGAGCGGGCTCGCCGCCCGTCATCGCCCGGGTGCAGGAGAATTGGGTGGTCTTCGATCCCCGCACCGTTTTGTCCGAACAGGAGCCCATCCTGCTGGACGCCATTCGTCATGCGTTGAAAATCATCAACGACTGACAGCCGATCCCTCATGAGCGTTTTGTCACAAGCTGGCGACCACGCGACCATGCCATCAACCGACCAAACCGCCACCTGGCTGGATCGTCGCGGCTGGATCGCCCTGGCGTTGTTTTTGTTGGCCGCGGGGCTGCTCTATTGGGCCACACTGGATACGGGCCTCACGCCCGGAGAGCTGGCGGGCGGCGATCTTATCACGCATCAATATGCGCAGGTGCAGGCTCGACCCTCCAACGCGCCCGGCTATCCTCTTTACACCATGGGGGGCTGGCTGTGGTTTCACGGCTGGCGTTTGCTTTTGCCCGACGCCAATCCCGTCCCCATCCTCTCCAGCTACTCCACCCTTTGGGCGCTGCTGGCCCTGGCCGCATTTTTTCTCATTCTCTACCGCCTGACCCAACGCAATCTGATCATTACGGTGGGGATTGCCGCATTTTACGCGGTCACCTACTTCTTCTGGTATTACGCGGTCAACACTGAGCAATACGCGTCCGCGGTGCTGCAAACCCTGGTCATCGTAGCCCTGGTCATGGCCTGGGATGAGAATCCGAAAGATGGGTGTCTATACGCACTGGCCCTCCTGCTGGGAGTGGGCCTGGCCCACATGGTGACTGTGTTGTTCATCGCCCCGGGCGTGCTGGCATTTTTGCTGATGAAACAGCCGGGGCTGATCAAGCGCTGGCGTCTTATTCTCATCGGCGTCTTGCTGGCTCTGCTGCCACTGACAGCTTACGCCTATGTGTACCTC
>WGCR01000608.1 GCA_015493675.1 Anaerolineae bacterium | reverse complement strand
TGCCCCTCATCTACACACGCAAAGAGCCCAAAAGCCATGGCCGCGCCCGCCAAATCGAAGGCGAGTTTTCACGCGGGGAGCGCGCCATTCTCATCGAAGATTTGGTAACCACCGCCGGAAGTCTGATAAAATCCGTTGGCATCCTGCGAGAAGCGGGGCTCACCGTCGAACACGCCGCGGTGCTCATCGATCGAGAGCAAGGCGGAGCTGAAAACCTGGCCCGGACGGGGGTGCAATGCCACGCCGCATTCAGCATCACCCAGCTCCTCGAAATCCTGCGTCGAGAACACCGTATCTCAGCAGGAGAAAGCGCGATGCTTCGCGATTATCTTCTATCAGACTAACCACTCACAAATGCCACAATGGCATTCCATCTTTTTCCTAGCGGAGGACAATTTTAGACTAATGAGTGCAATGAAGCGCCGTTACAGCGCATCGGACGTCGCCCTGGCCCAATTCGAGCGAGCCATCGCCCATATGTACCTCGACGAAGATCTGGTGGCCTATCTGGAGACCCCAAAACGGGAGCTCATCGTCCATTTCCCTGTGTACATGGATGATGGCCGAATGAAAATGTTCACGGGTTACCGCGTGCACCACAGCACGGTGCGCGGGCCCACCAAAGGCGGCATCCGTTATCATCCCGATGTGAATCTGGACGAAGTTCGGGCGCTGGCCATGTGGATGACCTGGAAAAATGCGCTGATGAATCTGCCTTATGGCGGGGCCAAAGGCGGCGTCGCCGTAGACCCCAATCAGCTTTCCCGCAATGAGCTGCGGCGCCTCACCCGTCGCTTCGCCAATGATATCAGCCTGCTCATCAGCCCCGAAGGAGACATCCCTGCGCCTGATGTGGGCACAACGCCCCAGGTCATGGCCTGGATCATGGACACCTATTCCGTGGCTCACGGCTATACCACGCCCGCAGTAGTGACGGGCAAGCCCCTGAGCATTGGAGGTTCGTTGGGCCGGGCCGAGGCCACGGGCATCGGCGTCACCATTACCGCTACGGCGATGATGAAAAAATTGAACATGATCCCGGAAAGCACGCGAGTGGCCGTACAGGGTTTTGGCAACGTAGGCTCGGTAGCTGCACACAAGATGTGGGAAAAAGGCTGCAAGATCGTCGCTGTCAGCGATGTCAACGGCGGCATCTACAATGATCAGGGACTGGATATCCCCGAACTGCTGGCGCATATGGCCGAAACGGGCACGGTCATTGATTTTCCCGAAGCAGACAGACTGAATAATTTCGAGACGCTCACCGCCCCCTGCGACGTCCTCATCCCCGCCGCCCTGGAAGGCCAGATCGATGAGCGGGTGGCCCCGCACATTCAGGCCCGGCTCATCGCCGAAGGCGCCAACGGGCCATGCACCATGGAAGGCGAGCGCATTCTTTTGGACAAGGGCGTGCAATTCGTTCCCGACATCCTCTGCAATGCCGGCGGCGTCACCGTCTCCTACTTCGAATGGGTGCAGGGCCTGCAATCCTTCTTCTGGGCCGAGGGCGAAGTGCTGGAAAGACTCACGCGGCTCATGGAAGAAGCCTTCGAGCACGTCTGGCAGGCGTCGCAGGACAAAAACATCGACATGCGCACGGCCGCTTACACCATCGCCATCCAGCGTGTGGTCGACGCCGTCGAGGCCCGCGGCATCTATCCCTAAATGGCCGAATGAATTCAGGGAAGAATTTACCCCATGCAACCATGCCCGGGACGCTCTATATGATATGAATCATGGCGCGACCTGCCCATACTATGCTTGAATAAAAGCAGCTATTCTCCTTGTGAGTGTACTCCTTGTAGTGTGGGAGAGAAAGCCCGACAGCTATCAGTTGGTCGGGCTTTCTCTTTGGGGCTCAATCACTCCCCTGGGGCAGGCCCACCAGCTCGCGGGCCTGGGACACAAGCTTATCGGCATGATAGCTATTTCCCTGCTGCAAAGCCCGGCCCGCCTCTATCAACAATTTTTTGGTCTCAGAAGTCGTTTCTGCGCTCAAGTTCTGATCCGAAGCGATTTTCTCCTGGACAGCCAAGGCCTGCTGCGTCAAGGTCAGCCGGTGTTCCGCCGCCTTGACCGCGCGCGACCAATCCGATCCACTCTCGAATTGACGCTGCACCAAATCGTCAGGCTGCCAGCCCAATTTTTCAAAGAGCGGCAGCGCCGCCTCCCAGGCATCCAGCACCTTGTCGGCGTTGCGCAAATCGTTGCGGGCGGAATAATAGCGCCAATAGCGCATGTTCTCCAGCAACGATTGCGGCGTCGCCCAATCCAGCGGCCGGAGACGGGCCTCCAGCGTCCGCACCCGCTTCCACATGCCGTCTCGCTGCGCCAGCAACGCTTTGCCCTGCTTGTTCAGAACCCGCGCGGTCCACAATTTACGCAGTCTCCGGGCCTTTTTCTTGTTTTTGGTCTGTTGCAATAACAATTCGAGATACGAATAACTGTCGGCTTGCAGAGCGTTGTCCTTCTCGACGCTTTCGGCAAAAGTTTGATTCATCTGCTGGATTTTGGGCAATCCCACCAGTTTGACCAGGCGCTTGATGGTGTCGTAAGACTTGGCATACCCGTACTGCTCGATCTGCTCATCCTCTTCGGAGTCAAAGCCAACATGACGCCAGTCTTGCAGGGGCATTTTCACCTTGTCGCGACGGGGCATCTTGTATTCCGAATCCTCCGGATTCATCTTCAACCGCCGCACCGCCTCCCGCGCCGACCATTCGGCCCAGCCCTCTTTCAGCCAGACCGAATCAAACGGCCACGACCACAAATGCGCACCCTCATGCACAATGGTGCCGCGCGTCGCCGAGGGCAGGATGCCCACTGTGTCGGCGTCCTCATACAAGCCCTCATACCCCTGGGTCTCGGAGGAACGCGAACGAATGACCTCAATCTCTCCTGAGCCCTGATAGGGGAAGCCCATCACATCTTCCAGCACAGGCAAAGCCTCGGTCAATACCGCCACAATCTTCTTCGCCCAGGCCTCCTCACCTGCCACATAGCGCACTCTTATGCGGATATCCTGCTCCTGCATGGCCACGGGCTCGGAGATCAATTCTCGCTCTTCCGCCTCTTTGGCGGCTTCGATGACGAAATAAGAGCCCGCCCACTGGGAAGAAACGCCCTCGGGACAAACAGCGCGGGCGGCAATGGCGTCGCGGGAAACAGAACACAGCTCGCTATCCAGCTCGATGTCGAAATCCGCCGGGAAATCAACCTCCAGCTTGCCGTCATACACCCAATCCCGATAGTCAATCTCATAGGCGGGAATGCTCACCACATTCTCCGAGGTGTAGAAAGGTGGATGAGCGTCTCCGATCACATAATCCAGCTCGATTTTTATTTTCTGCTTGTAAACCAGATGGCGGCGAAACAGGATGGCGTAGGTGTCATACTCCCGCCCTTTTTTGCGGCGCCGCACTTTCAGCTTCACGCCATCGCCTCGCCTAGCAGTCACGTCAGTCACGCCCTTGGGCAGATCCCAAAAAATGCGGTCATAATAGTAATAACTGCCGCGGGACTTCTTTCTCGTGGCCGGATCACGGCTGATAACGACGATGGCGGTATGCACGGATATCTGATTATCGGGAGCGGAAACAGTGTAAACAGTGTCCTCATGGACTTCCAGCTTCACCTTGCCCGCTGCCACAGACACCTGATCCCGCCCCACAACCAGCAGGCCCAAAACCAGCACAATCAGTGTTATCACAAAAACACGAGCTACTTTTCGCATGATAAGCCTCACAAGAAACCGACGGTGGACGGTCTAGAACCTGTTATGAACTTCTTGCCAAATTATAACCATCTTCATATCATTCGCCTTTCGATTCGCCGCGGATGACGCTGAAAAATCGGATCATCGCGGATTTTCGCAGAAAAAATCCTTTTTCAATCCGAAAAATCCGCGGAAATCCGCCGCATCCACGTTATCAACGGCGAATCCCACGGCAGATGATGTGAATTTTCGATTTGACGAGGCCAAAGTGTATAACAGCTTCTAACGTCAAGAC
>WGCR01000607.1 GCA_015493675.1 Anaerolineae bacterium | reverse complement strand
TTTGCAACACCTACATCCCCTGAAATCCCAAAAAGCCACATTTCTGGCTCTTTGGGATTTCAGGGGGGTGACTGCTTTTGAGACCTCCGGGAGGAGGACAAAACCGCCCGGCCAAGCCAAAAGTTACTCGTCCACCTCCCGGAGGTCGGGGGACCCCTGAATTCCTGTTGAGCCAGAAAAGCTTCGTATCGGTTGCAGCCCGGCGCGCTGCGCCGAAGGCGGGCCTGCCATCCGTCAAATCACGGGGGCTGTGTGGCGGTTGGCGTGCTATCAGAATATCTGCCGGTACAAATCTTCGCCGAAACTGGTCTGTAAAGGCTCGCCCTCGATTATCCTGAACGTTCTGGTCCCGTCCGCCTGCCGTTCCGCCCGCAAAAAGATGGCGTCCGCTCGTTTTTGATCATACATATCCCGGGCGAAGGCGTAGAGATGCGTCACGAAGAAAAGCTTGACGCGTTTTTCCAGCAGGGCGCTGACGATCTGCCGGGCGATCTCTGATCCCTCGCGTTCGTTGGTGGCGGCAAAGGATTCGTTGAACAGCACCAGCGCGTCAGGCCCGAGATGATCGATGATGGCGCTCATGCGGCTGAGTTCTTCATCCAGCTTGCCGCTGGTCATGCTGGCGTCTTCTTCGCGACGGTAATGGGTGGCCAGGCCCGTGCAAACATTGGCGCTGAAGGATGCTGCCGGGACGAACATCCCGCTCTGCATCATCAACTGCGCCTGGCCCACACTGCGCAAAAAGGTTGATTTGCCGCCCTGATTGGCCCCGGTGATCACGGCGATCGCTTTGTCATTGGCGTTGAGCGTGTTTCCCACCACCGGCTGTTGCGTCATCAGGGCCAGACTGACGTCATAAAGCCCGGAGAAAGCATGGCGGCGTTGGCTGGCGGCCGTAGGGACGGGCAGGGTGAGGGGCTCCCCCATGGCGGAAAGACGTTCGTGCAGGTTCATGGCCCCAATGTAGAAGGCCAGTTCGGTGCGCAGCATGTCGAAGAAACTGTCCACGTGATCGGCCGATTGGGCCAGGGCGTTGGCCACGCGGTTGATGCCTTGATCCTTGATCTCGGACAGGATGCGGGCTCCGGCGTTGTCGCGCGGCGGCAGACGAAATGAGCATTCTCGCAGCTTGCTGGAGAAGATCTGTTTGATCCAGGGCTGGCTGCGATCGGGCTTGCGCAGGATGTAGTGGTTTGCTTCGGCGCCTGGGCCCAGTTGAGCCCCCAACAGCACGCCCGAGCGAAATTTGAGTTCCTTGAGATGCGCTTCCGCCTCTGCAAAGAAATCGTCATCCAGTTCATGGCGGATCATGGCGAAGAAGCGGGTGAATCCCTGCGATGTGAAGCGATCTGACTTTTCGTCTGCGATGCGGCGAAGCCGCACCAGCAAATCCAGGAACATCCGCATCATTTCCACGGCGCTGCTGAGGATGCCGCCGGGATAGCGACTGAAAATGCCCATCCAGTGCTTGTGTTTGTTTTCGATGGATTCGATGGGCAGGCGGTAGATAGCCCGCACGATGTCGGGATTCTTCAGACAATCCTGCAGGATGTCCTGGCGATAGCGAATCAGTTCGGGCTGGGTGAGGCTGGAAAGCAGGGCGGTGCGGGCGATCTGGTGCAGAAAATCATCATCCTGGGCCATGGCTTTGAATATCTCTGTCAGTTCCAGATCCTGGATCAGCGATTCGGCATTCCAGGGAAGCGCCTGCCCGGCATCGAAATCCCGGTCGGGGAACATCAGAAAGGCTTTCATGGGACGATGCGCTCCTTGATCTGCTTGTAGGTCAGGCCGTGTTTTTCGGCGATGGAGAGGGCGTAGGCCAGGCCATCCGCGGGCTTGCGCAGGATTTTATAAGTGCGGTGGGCCGGATTTTTCGGATCGACGGTGCTGACCATGCTGACCGTTTTTTCGCTAAAGGAGGCCAGTTCTTCCATGAAAGTGACAAAGACGCAGAGCATATCCAGGCGTTCGATTTTTGTCATGATCTCTTCGCTGAGAAAGACCGCATCTTGCAAGGTGGTGGATGAAAACACCTCGTTCATGATGACGATGCTGTCCGGCGTGGCCTGTTCCAGGATATCATGGATTCGGACCAGATCATCGGCCAGCTTGCCGCGCAGGGTGCGGATATCCTCCTCTTTTTCGAATTGCGTAAAGAGGTGATCGTAGAGGAAGAGGCGGGCCGTGCGACCGGGCACGGGACATCCCAGCCGGGCCAGGTAGTGCAATTGCCCGAAAGTGCGGGCGAAGGTGGTTTTGCCGCCCTGATTGGGCCCGGTGACCACGAAGATGCGTTCCGGGCCCTGCATGTAAAAATCATTGGTGATCACCGGCTGATTGCGGGTGGTGAGCTTGTTGGCCAGGGCCAGATCGAAGCTGGCGGTGCTGGAAATCGCCTTTTCGGTGGTGATCTCGGGCAGACAGAAGGGGAGTCCCGCCCGTTTGATGCTTTTTAGAAAGACAAGATAGGCGACATAAAATTGTATTTCCCGATCGAAATCGCCGATGACCACATCCAGAAAATCCCTGTTATCGGTATAGAACTGGTCGAGGTGGGCGAAGATGTCGGGATAAAAGCGGGCGACGCAGGCAGTGATCTGGGCTTCGATGTGGTTCATGCCGGTGTGGGGGCGGTATCTCACAGTGTAATCCTTGGCCGCTCCCTGCTTGAAGCGTTCGAATGTCTGGAGCGCGTCAACGCTGTAATCGGGCCCGGGATCGCATTTGCTGACCCAAACGCTCCCCTCTTTGATGCGGACGCAATAGCGCACCGTGGCCAGCTCCGATTTGAGCGCCTCCGTCTCCGCCATGAGCGCCGTGAATGTTTCCGACGCCACATAGTCGTTCAGATATTGGCGAAAGCCCCTCAGGCCGCGGGAGCGCAGATCGGCCCTGGCCATATCTGCGGCCAGACCGCACACCGCTTGGCCATAGGCGATGACTGCCTCCAGAAACCAGCCCGCCTGGTTGTAGCGATGATCCAGATTTTCCACCAGGGTCAGGTGGCGACGCACCTGGCTCATGGCCTCGGCAAAGGCGTGGATGGCTGCCATCAGCGTCTCATCCTCCAGCTCCTGCATCACCTCCTGCCGATAGTGGATGGCGTCGATATCGCGCAGCGGTGCGTAGAAAAAGGGCGCAAGGTCATACGCCTGCTTGCCGGCGGTGATGGCGTCGATCAGTTGATCGAGGTTGAGATCGGTGAAAAAGGGGGGCGCTTCGCGCGCTTCTGGCGGAGGACGATCTTCGGATCGAAGAAACAGGATGCTGTGAAATGTCATGGGCCTGTTGTGGGGGACGATAGCGCCTGCATTTGGGCCTGAATGCGTTCCAGATCCCGGGCGTCCTGCTCCAGGCGGGCGATGACGCCGGTGACGGAATCGGACTGCTCCTGACGCTGGCGTCGGGCGGCCTGTATGGCGTTTTGGGTGGCCGCGATGGCCTCGGCCAATTGGTCGTCCAGGCGGGCGCTGAAGCGGCGCATGGCCTGATCCAGATTCTGGCGGGTGGCCCAACGCAGATTTTCCACATTGCGGATGACCAGCGTTTCGATTTTTTCCTGCAAGCGGGCGCGGCGGCGTTGCCGGCGGATGCGCGCGGGCAGAAGGCGGTCGGTCAGCTCGGGCGAGAAGGGGCTGATGGTGGTGCGC
>WGCR01000606.1 GCA_015493675.1 Anaerolineae bacterium | reverse complement strand
CAGATACGCCCGCACCGGTGCGATGCCGCTGGCCAGACGCATGTTGGAGCTGGGGCAATGGGCCACGCCGGTGCCGGTCTCGGCAAAGAGCTGAATCTCCTGCTCGTTGATGTGGATGGCGTGGGCGTGCCACACATCCTCACCCACCCAACCCAGGTCCTCCGCGTATTCGGCGGGACGGCGGCCAAACTGCTCGATGCAAAAAGCTTCCTCGTCTTTGGTCTCAGCCAGATGGGTGTGCAAATGCACGTTGTAGCTGCGGGCCAGGGCCGCGCTCTCCCGCATCAGGTCGGGCGTCACCGAGAAGGGGGAGCAGGGCGCCACCACCACGCGAATCATGCCAAATCGCTCATTCTGATGATAGGTTTCGATGATGCGGCGGGTGTCTTGCAGGATGAAATCTTCGTCCTCCACCACGCTGTCGGGCGGCAGACCGCCATCCGATTCCCCCAGGCTCATGGAGCCGCGGGCGGCATGAAAGCGCATGCCCATCTCCACCGCCGCCTGAATCTCGTCATCGATGCGGCTGCCGTTGGGCAAAATGTAGAGATGGTCGGAAGAGGTGGTGCAGCCTGAGGCCATCAGCTCGGCCATGGCCACTTTGGCGGAAATGTATACGGCCTCGGGCGTCAGACCCGCCCAGATTGGGTAATGTGTGACCAGCCAGTTGAACAGGTTGGCGTCCTGGGCCGCAGGCACGGCTCGGGTCAGGGTCTGGTAGAAATGATGATGCGTATTGACCAGGCCCGGGATAACCAGCCGTCCGCGGGCGTTGATGACGGTGTCTGCCGTGTCGGGCAGGGCCGCGGTCGGCCCCACCTGCATGATGACGCCATCCTCGGCATAGAGGCCGCCATCTGAAATCTGGCGACGCTGATCGTCCATAGTGACCAGAATATCTGCATTCTTTATCAGTAGGGAACTCATTTTTCTCTCGCAAAATGTGAATGGAAATGGCTGTTGCCGCCAGAGGCGGTTAGGCGCTCAGGCGCCGCCAAATCGAATTTTCGGGCCATCCGCTCGTGAAATGCGGCGAATTCGAAAGCGCTCGATGAGAAAATCCGCATGAATTGACGGAAAATTCATGACAGGCTTTAGTATAGAAGATGTTGGCCCATCCTGCCAATGACAGAGAAGATGGAAGGGTGAAATCGGGCCTGACTTTGCGACAGTGCCGTTTGGGGGTAGAATGGGCGCATCCCACACAAGGAAAATTTTTACTATGAAAAAACGATTTGTGCTTTTTACAGGATTTCTTGTGGCTGTTCTGCTGATGATCAGCCTTTTCTCACAACAACATTCGCAGGCGGCCCCCGTCGACTCTCTGCAACTGGCCAATGATAGCGGCGTCATGGGCCAGGGCTATAACGGGCTTAGCGGCAGCCGCACATTGGCCGTGCGTCTGGATTTCGGACAGGCCGAGCGTCCCATCCGCGTGGATAGCATCGAGATTTACATGGCTCCGCAGGAAAACGCCAGCGCCAGTTTTCCGGTGCGGGTGCGTTTGGAACGGCCCGCCGGCACTGGCCCGGGCGGCGAGATGATCACTTCCAAAGCCGTACGCCTGGCAATCACTGAAGCCGGCTGGTACAGTATCCCCATCGATTTCATTTATCCCTACAATGATTCCGCCCTGGTTATTTCGCTGAAATCAGAGGATTCCCCCTGGTCTACACCGCCGCTTATCGGGCTGGATGACAGCGTCTCCATCCCGCGGTATTACAATTATTATGGTGAGGATTTTGATAATTGGGTGGAGCATTATGCCTACTGGCCCGATCCTGAAACGATAGGGAATCTTATGATTCGGGTAACCATTACCACCGGAGATGATGTGAACAAAACGCCCACAGCTACGCCGCTGCCGCCGGGCTCTTTCATCGAGCTGGGTGCGGGGCAGGATGCGTACCTCATGCAAAATCTGCCGGACACTAATTTCGGGCAGGCGTTGGATCTGCGGGCGGGCTATAATCCGGGCACAGGCGAATTGCAGGTGCTGGTCGGGAAATTTCCAACCACGAGCCTACCGGCCAACGCCACCATTATCCGGGCAGACCTGGCGCTGCACATCAACGAAACGCCCAATGGCGCGCCCGACAATCTGCGGGCCTACGCCCTCACTGGCGATTGGCTGGAAACGGACGTCACCTTTGACTCGGGCCAGTCGCTGTGGGGACAGGCGTATGGCGACGGAGAGACCAATCCGCAACAGCCAGGCTGGATGAGTTTTGATGTCACCCAACTGGTGCAGGCGTGGGTGGACGGCGTTTCGCCCGCCTACGGCATCGGCATCCATCCCGCCGACATTAGTAATCGCACCCAATTTGTTGTGTTTGACGCTCACGAAGTCGCCTATCTGGGCCCGCGGCTGCGCATTCATTACGTCCAGGAGGCAGGGCCATCCCTCTATCTCCCCCTGATGGTGACGCCATAAAAAGACGCCATGAGCGGCAGCACGCCGATGAGGAATGAAAATGAGGACACGGATTTCCACGGCCTTCGGTCACAGATTTTCACGATTTATCAGCGTTCATCCGCGTTCATCTGCGTCCTATTTACGAAGCAGTTCACCAAAGCTCTGGCTACATATGATCAAAAGCCTTGACAAACAACTTATTCTCAGAGTATAGTCTGAAAGGTATGGAAGCAACCATACCATTGTCCATTTTCTCGCTACTTCCTTAAGGAGGAGTAAGAATGAAGAAACTTAACAAGGTAGTGATCGTTGTCGTTTTGATTGCAGCGCTGGCGTTGTTGCTTGCGGCTTGTGGCGGCCAGTCCGCGCCCACGCAGGCGCCCGCAAAGGAGCAACCCGCGGCCACCGAGGCTCCGGCCCAACCCGCAGCCACCGAAGCGCCCAAGTCGGAAGAGCCCAAGCTCATCAAGGCGGCCTGGGTCTATGTCGGGCCTATCGGTGATGGCGGTTGGACCTATGCCCATGATCAGGGGCGTCTCTACGTAGAAAAGAATGTGCCCAATGTGGAGACCACCTACATCGAATCGGTGCCCGAGGGCGCTGACGCCGAGCGCGTCATCCGCGATCTGGCACAAAAAGGCTACAACGTTATCTTCACTACGTCCTTCGGTTATATGGACGCCACCGAAACCGTGGCGGAGGAATTCCCCAACACCGTCTTCATCCATATTTCCGGCTACAAGAAGAACGACACCAACTTCGACAATCTCTTTGGCCGCATGTATCAGATGAAGTATCTGGCGGGCGTGGCCGCTGCGATGAAATCAGAGACCGGCAAGATCGGTTACGTGGCGCCTTTCCCCATCCCCGAAGTCATCCGCCATATCAACATGGTGACCAAAGGCGCCCGCTCGGTGAATCCCGACGCGGAAGTGCAGGTCGTGTGGATCAACACCTGGTTCGATCCGCCCACCGAGCGCCAGGCCGCCGAGACCCTGCTGAGCGCTGGCAACGACGTCATCGTCACCGGCGCCGATACGCCGGGCCCGGTGCAGGCCGCCAGCGAAGCTGGCAAGTGGGGCATGGCTTATGATAGCTCCAACGCCTGTGACAACGCCGGCGATGGCTGCATCGGCGTGCCTCACTGGAATTGGGGCCCCGCCTACGCTGAGATTATCCAAGAAGTGCGCGATGGCACATTCAAGCCCATGGGCCGCTGGCCGGGCGTGGAAAGCGGCATCGTGGACTTCAAGTTCGGCCCCGCGGCCACCGATGAGATCAAGGCCAAGGTGAACGAGCTCAAGCAGGCCATGATCGATGGCAAATTCAATCCCGCAGATGGTCCCATCAACGCCCAGAGCGGCTGTGTGGCTGTGAAGGACGGCGAGACCCTGACCGACGAGCAACTGCTCTCCATGAAGTGGTTCTTCCAGGGCGTCAAGGGCGAGATTCCCGAAGCGCAACCTCCCTGCCAATAAGCTCGACGTACGACACCCATGCAAGCCCCATCCCCGTCGATGGGGCTTGTTTTGTTTGGCGTCCTCGGCGCTTTTTGGTATGATACATCCCATTATTCATCCAACCAAACATCCATCCCCACTCTGGCAACGAGCGCCCAACCAAGGATGACTGAATCGAACGCCCCTCAATCTGACATCGCAGTGGAGATGCGCGATATTGTCAAGCGTTTTCCCGGTGTCATCGCCAATGATCATGTGACTTTTATCGCCAAACGTGGAGAGATTCATGCGCTGCTCGGGGAGAATGGCGCGGGGAAATCGACGTTGATGAATGTGCTTTCGGGCCTGTATGCGCCCGAGGAGGGCGAGATCTTCATCAACGGGCAGAAAGTGACTTTTCACTCGCCGCGCGACGCCATCGAGGCGGGCGTGGGCATGGTGCACCAGCATTTTCGGCTGGTGCCCACCCTGACGGTGGTGGAAAATGTGATCTTGGGCCTGGATGAGCCGCGCTTCAATCTGAATCTGGAAGAGGCCACGCAGAAGATCGAGGCGCTGGCGGAGCAATATGGCCTGAAGATCACGCCCGACGCGTTCATCTGGCAATTGAGCGTAGGCGAGCAGCAGCGGGTGGAAATCATCAAGGCGCTCTACCGCGGCGCCCAAATCCTGATCCTGGACGAACCCACCGCGGTGCTGACTCCACAGGAGACGGTGGAGCTGTTCAGCACGCTGCGCAGCATGGCCGCCAAAGGTCACACCATCATCTTCATCTCTCACAAGCTGGATGAGGTAATGGCAATTTCTGATCGGGTGACAGTGCTGCGCGCGGGCAAGGTGGTGGCGGTGGTGGACGCAAAAGATGTGACCAAGGAGAAGTTGGCGGAGTTGATGGTGGGC
>WGCR01000605.1 GCA_015493675.1 Anaerolineae bacterium | reverse complement strand
CCTGAAGAATTACCGGCAGCCGCCCATCTCCCGCGGACCGGTCATCAGTTGGAAATATGTTTTCGATTTCGCCAAAAATCTCATCCGGCGTTTCGATGTGAAAGCGCCCGGCATCCACACTCGCGCCCGGCTGCTTTCGGGCGGCAATCTGCAAAAGCTGATTTTGGCCCGAGAGCTCAGCTCTGACCCGGCGTTGATCATCGCCATGCACCCCACTCAGGGGCTGGATGTGGGCGCGACCGAGTCGGTGCGGGAGTTGCTCTTGCAAGAGCGCAGCAAGGGAGCGGCCATCCTGCTTATTTCCGAAGACCTGGACGAGGTGATGCAGCTTTCTGACCGGATTCTGGTCATTTACGAAGGTGAAATCATGGGCGAAGTGCCCGCCGATAAGGCTGATCGCAACGAGATCGGCCTGATGATGGCGGGCGCTCGTCAGGAGACTCTCAATCATCATGAAACAGTTGCAGCCTGACGGAATCTTATGAACCAACCATCTTTTTCCGAGAGATTGCCCCGCATCAGCTTTGAACGTCGTTTGACTGCGCCCTGGTGGCTGGCGTGGGTGATTCCCATCGCCTCGGTGACCCTGGCGCTGTTGACGGGGGCGCTGATCATTGCTTCGCAGGGCGTGAATCCCTGGGAGGCGTACAAGGCCATGTTCATGGGCGCGTTTGGCTCCGGCTTTGGCATGGCCGAGACTTTGGTGAAGGCGATTCCGCTGATGCTGGCGGGCCTGGGCGTTTCCATCGCCTTCCGCATGAAGTTGTGGAATATCGGCGCCGAGGGTCAGTTGTGGATGGGCGCATGGGCCGCCGCGGGCGTGGGGCTTTATCTGTACCCGGCCTGGCATTTGCCTCCCTGGCTGGCCATCACCCTGATGATGTTGGCCGCGATGCTGGCGGGCGGGCTGTGGGGCGCGATTCCGGGCGTGCTCAAGGGCGTGTTGCAGGTGAACGAGATCATCACATCGTTGATGTTGAATTATGTGGCGATTTCGTGGGTGCTCTATTTCGTGGATATCCTGTGGCGCGATCCGGGGGGATTGGGGTTTCCCAACACCGCGTTGCTGGATAGGGCCATCTGGCTGCCCAAACTGACCTGGATTCCCTTTTTGCCGCCGGGCAACCGCGTGCATTTCGGCCTGGTCATCGCCATCGTGGCCGCGGTCATCCTGTGGTTTTTGCTCAATCGCACCAAGTGGGGCTATGAGGTGCGGGTCATCGGCGAAAATCCCGATGCGGCCCGGCACGCGGGCATGCCCATCGTGCGCAACATCATCCTGGTGATGATCGTCTCCGGCGCCCTGGCCGGTCTGGCGGGCATGGCCGAGATGGCGGGCGTGGCACATCGTCTGCAACGGGGCCTTTCGCCCGGCTATGGCTACACCGCCATCATCGTGGCCTGGCTGGCCAAGCTGAATCCCTTCGGGGTGCTGCTGGTGGCGGTGCTGTTCGGCGGCCTGCTGGTGGCCGGCGATCAAATCCAGTTGACCATGAATCTGCCCCGTTCGATTTCCGATATTCTGCAAGGGCTCATTTTGTTCTTCGTCCTCGGCGGCGAGATTTTCAGCCGTTATCGCATTCGCATTCGATGAACCATTAACCCGGACAAGCCGGAACCCAAAAAGCTGATCTCTCGCAAAGTCGCCAAGGCGCCGAGTTTTTCTTTGCCTCTTTTTTCCTTTGCGGCTCTGCGTTTTTGCGTGAGACATTTTCTTGCCCTGCGAGTAAAAATTCCGTTGATAAGGTACAAAAAAGACTATGAACACAGCAGTTCTCATCACGATTCTGGCAACATCCGTTGCGGCCGGCGCGCCTGTTATCTATGCGACTGTGGGCGAGATTTTTGCAGAGCGCTCGGGGATTTTGAATCTGGGCGTCGAGGGCATGATGCTGATGGGCGCGGTCACGGGCTTTATCGTTGCCGTGAAAACGGGCAATCCCTGGGCGGGCGTGATGGCGGGGATGCTGGCGGGCGGGCTGCTCAGCCTCATCCACGCCTTTCTCACCATCACCCTTCATGCGGATCAGGTGGTGAGTGGTCTGGCGCTGACTATTTTCGGCGCGGGACTTTCCTCTTTTGTGGGACAGAATTATGTGGGCGTGCAGGGGCCGCAGTTCGCGCCCATCCACATCCCGGTTCTCACCGATCTGCCGGTGCTGGGGCCGCTGCTGTTCAATTATGATATTCTGGTGTATCTCAGTATTTTGCTGGTTCCGTTGGCCGCATATTTCATCCATCACACCCGGCCCGGGCTGCACCTGCGCGCGGTGGGCGAAGACCCCACCACCGCGGATGTGATGGGCGTTAGCGTGGCCCGCACCCGCTATATCTACACCTTCGTGGGCGGCCTGCTGGCCGGTTTAGGCGGGGCCGCGCTATCGCTGGCCTACACGCCCGGCTGGACCGAGGGCATGAGCGGCGGCCGCGGTTGGATCGCCATCGCTCTGGTCATCTTCGCGTTTTGGGAGCCGTGGCGGGCCATGGTGGGCGCGTATCTCTTCGGCGGCGTGCAGGCGCTGCAATTCAACCTGCAGGCGGTGGGCATCACCATCCCCACCTACTATCTGAACATGCTGCCCTATCTGTTCACGATTTTGGTGTTGGTGTTCGCCACGGGCGAGCGCATGAAGCGGCATCTGGGCGCGCCCGCGGCCCTGGGGATTCCTTACATTCGCGGGGAAAGGTAGGGCGCTTGGAATCCAAAAAATCGCGACAGGAAAACGCGACCAGTCCTTTGCCCTACCGACTTCACCGTTTCGCCCGGGCCATGCCCAAGGTCGAGCTGCACCTGCATCTGGAGGGCAGCATCACGCCCGAGACCGCGCTGGCCCTGGCCCGACGCCACGGCATGACCCTGCCCGCGACGGACGCCGCGGGCCTGCGGGAGTGGTTTCGTTTTCGGGACTTCCGCCATTTCGTCCAGGTCTATCTGGCCCTCTCCGAAATGCTGCGCGCGCCCGAGGATTTCGCCTTCATCGTCGTAGCGCTGGGACGGGACCTGGCCCGGCAGCACGTCCGCTACGCTGAGGTCACCTTCACGGCCTACACGCATCTGTGGCAGGACAAGGGCCTGACGCCCGACGATCTCATCGCCGGGCTGGACGCAGGCCGGGCGGAAGTGCGAGAGCGGTTCGGGGTGGACCTGGCCTGGATCATCGACATTCCCCGCAATCTCAGCTTTGACCCGCAGACCGGACGCTACAACGGCAAGGCCAGCGACCCCACGGTGGAGATGGCCCTGGCCTGGAAAGACCGGGGCGTGGCGGCCCTGGGGCTGGGCGGGCACGAGATTGGCGCGCCGCCCGAACCTTTCGCCCACGCGTTCGCCCGGGCCCGCGCGGGCGGCCTGCACAGCGCGCCTCACGCAGGCGAGCACGTGGGGCCCGCGGGCGTGTGGGGCGCGATCCGGGCGCTGGGCGCAGAGCGCATCGGGCATGGCGTGCGGGCCATCGAAGACCCGGCGTTGGTGGATTACCTGGTCGAGCATCAAATCCCCTTGGAGATCAACCCCACGTCGAATATCCGGCTGGGCGTGTATCCCGATTACGCCTCGCACCCCCTGCGCCGGTTCTGGGATGCGGGCGTGTTCGTCACTGTCAACAGCGATGATCCCCCCCTCTTCAACACCACGCTGAATCAGGAATATGAGACGTTGGTGGATGCGTTCGGGTTTGGCGCAAATGAGCTGGAGCGGGTATCATTGAACGCCGTGCGGGCGAGTTTTCTGCCCGAGGCGCGCAAAGCCGCGCTCGAAGCTGAATTCAGGGCAGAATCGGGCGTTTACGCACATCGATCTTGCGCTAAATTTGTAATAAACTGGACACTGGCGTTTTTTGAATTCCGACACGAATTCACACGAATTTTGCGAAAAATGGAAGAAAAATTCGTCAAATTAGCTCAATTCGTGTCAGAAAATGGCATGAAAGGCAGCCAAAATAATTTTCGCCAGACTCCAGTAAT
>WGCR01000604.1 GCA_015493675.1 Anaerolineae bacterium | reverse complement strand
GGCAATACACCGCGTTCTTGTGGAAGGAGATGTGGATATTTTTGCCCTCGGGATAGACCTCCGCCCGCACGACGTCTGATTCGGTGGCGATGAGCAGTTGCCCGCTGATCTCCAGATCGTACTCGATGAGCTCTCCCAGGTAGGAGGAGCGTCGCACGATGGCCGGGAAGCCATCCTCGCCGGCATCCAGCTTGATGGCCTCGGGCCGCACCACCAGGCGCACCGCCTCGCCCGGATGTCGATCATCGATGGGTTGCGGGATGTCCATGATCCCGCCCAGCGCTTTCACCACCAGCCGATCGCCTTCCACCCGCACGACTTCGCCATCCACAAAATTGGCCCGCCCGATGAAATTGGCCACAAATTCGTTGGCCGGATGTCGATACACCTCCCAGGGAGGCCCCACCTGTTCGATTCGCCCCTGATTCATCACTACGATCCGATCGGAAAGAGACATGGCTTCCACCTGATCGTGGGTGACATAAACGCTGGTGATGCCCAACTGCGACTGGATGCGGCGCAGCTCCACCCGCATCTGCTCCCGCAGCTTGGCGTCCAGGTTGGAGAGGGGTTCGTCCAGCAGCAGCACTTTGGGTTCCATGACCAGGGCTCGGGCCAGCGCTACGCGCTGTTGCTGCCCGCCCGAGAGCTGATTGGGCGCGCGATTCTCCAGCCCCGAGAGTTCAGTCAACTCCAGCACTTGCGCCACCCGCCGTTTGATGTCGGCTTTGGACATCTTCTTGATCTTCAGCCCATAGGCGATGTTTTCGAACACGCTGAGATGGGGGAAGATGGCGTAGGACTGGAAGACCATGGACATCTCCCGCTTGTCGGGGGGCAGCGGAGCCACGTCCTTGCCATCCAGGATGATCTTGCCGCTGGTGGGGAACTCGAATCCGGCGATAAGGCGCAGCGTGGTGGTTTTTCCGCACCCGCTGGGCCCCAACAGGGTGATAAACTCGCTCTGCTCAATATCCAGCGAGACGTTGTCCACGGCCAGCACTTCACCACTGCCGCCGCGGGCGGGGAATTTTTTGACGATGTTTTGAAGAGAAAGATATGGCATAGTTGGATGACGAGTGTTTGGATGGTGGAAATGATAGATGATGGATGGGATCAGGAAGGGGGGGCTTGATCTTTACTCATTAGACATTATCGGAAATAACTCACTGTGAGGTGGACTCTCCGATTTTTGCTCAATCATGCCCGGATCGATGATTAATGATTGATGATCAAAGTGAAAAACACGCTGATTTAGCCTTTAATCATTGTTTATTAATCTTTGAGCTTTGTCAGCAGCAGCATAATGCCAAGTGTAAGCAGAGACTTTCTTATTTCCGATAATGTCTATTATTTCTGTTGCTTTCGAAATCATCGGCCGCCCATGCTGATGTCCACCTGATCGGTTTTGTAGGCCCGGCCCATGAGGAAGTAAAACAGGCCGATGGCCGCCAGCACGATTAGAATGACGATCATGGAGTAGGCTGTGGCGATGTTGAGGCCGCCCTGCTCCACCTCGCTAAGGATGAGCACCGTCAGGATTTTCCACTTGGGCGTAGTCAAGAAGATGATGGCGCTGAGGGAGGTCATGTGGCGGGCGAAGGCGAAGATCAGGCCCGCCAGAAAAGCCGGGGCGATGAGAGGTAGCGTAACCCGGCGGAAAGTGACCTGGGCGTCCGCGCCCAGCGAGGTGGACGCCTCCTCGATGGCGGGATCGATCTGTTGCAGCGAGGCCACGCCCGCTCGCAACGAAGCGGGCAGGCTGCGCACCGAGTAGGCGGCGATGATGATGTAGGAGCTGCCAACCAGGGCCAGGGGCTTGCCGGTGAAAATCAACATCGTAGCGACGCTCAGCAGCACCGCCGTGAAAATCAGTCTCCACCAGCCTGCTTTCATGCGGCTCATTACATAACCGCCGATGGCCAACAGCAGGAAGCCGTGGGCGGGCAACGGCACTTGCGTGAAGACGTCGATCCATTCTGACATGCTGGTCACGATCTTGGACCAATTGCCGCCTAGCGTGCGGCCCCATTCCGCCACCCACTGGGTGGGATAAGGCCCGAAGATGAAGAGCAGCAGGCCGATGATGGGCACCAGCATGATCCAGAAAATCGTGCGGCGATGTTTGCGTTGGCTGCCAACAACTGCGACGATGGTCAATGCCAGCGCCAGGGCCAGGGCAATGAGGGCCAGATACCAGGCCTCCCAGGCCGCAAAAGCCCAGGCCAATCCCAGCCCCACCGCCAGTCCGATGAGGGAAACCGCTACTTTGTGGATGCGGCTGGCCTCGATGGCGTTGAGCAGATAGAGCAAGAACGCCAGGAAAACCAGCAGCACCGCGGGCCAGGGTGCATCGATGAAGGCGATGATGAAGCCGATGCCCAGGATGGTGCCGGGCACGGCTGCGCCCAGATTGGACACAAAATCCAGCGCCTCTTTGCCCGAAAAGCGTTTGCGCACCACCAAAAAGGCGATGACCATGCCCAAAACGCCAGCGATGGGCGTCGCTACTGCAGAAAGGAAAGTCGTATCTAAAATAGCCTCGATGCCGCGATGGAAGGCGATAATATAATTGTTCAACGTGAACGAGAAGTCAATCCCCCACAATTTGGTGAAAGAGCCCACGGCAATAGAAAGATACAGCGCAATCACCAGCAACAGAGTCAGGGCTGTAATGATTGTGAACGGCCAGCGGATGCACCATTCCTTGATGCTCAACTGCCCGCCCGTGGGTTTGCCGGTAATCGATACGTAGGAGCGTTTATTCACCCAGTAGCGCTGAAGCAGAAAAACGGTGAGGGTGGGAATGAGGAGCACCAGGGAGAGCGCAGCCGCCTTTTGCTGATTGTATTCGCCATTGACCGCCAGATAAATCTCGGTGGAAAGCACGTTGCGTTGTCCTGTCAGCAGCAGGGGGTTGCCCAAGTCGGCCAGGGATTCGACGAACAGCAGCAGGAACGCCCCGGCGAAGCCGGGCATCAGCAGGGGGAGGGTGACGGTGCGCAGGATGTGCAGCTTGCTGGCCCCCAAACTCTGGGCCGCCTCCTCCATGGCAGGATCCAGCCGTTCCAGCATGGCCCGGATGATGAGATAGGCCACGGGAAAGAAGGTGATGATTTGCACGAAGACCAGGCCATCCAGCCCATAGATGTCATTCATCCCGTAAGTAAAATCGATGCCCAGCCATTTATGCGTCACCAGGCCCGAACGCCCGAAGAGCAGAATCACGGCGATGGCGATGGCGAAGGGCGGCGAGATGGTGGGCACCAGCGACAGCGCGTGGGAGACGCGTTTGAAGGGGAAATTGCAGCGTACGAAAGTGAAAGCAACGATGAATCCCAGTAATGTGCCGCCGGTGGCCGTAGCCAGCCCCATGACCATGGTGTCGCGCAAGGTGGTCCAGCTATGGCGAGCAAAATAGGGGTCAAAGTAGCGACCAAAATACTCCAGTGAAAAAGCCCCGGTCTGATAATTGAAAAATCCTTCCCAGGCCACCCGCAGCAGAGGCCATACCACGAAGAAAAATACAAAGGCGCTGCTGGCCAGCAATCCGGTCATCATAATCGGATCGCGGGCGATTTGCTGATATTCCCGCAATCGCCGCACCAGCGTGTTATTCCGTCCAGCATTCATAGGCGATGATATCCGCAATGCAAGAAGAGGGCGACGAGCATTGTCAGCCCGTCGCCCGTTCAGATGACGTTACTTCTTCAGGTTCTCTGCGCCTGCGATTTCGTTGGTGAAGCGATCCACAAATTCTTTTTTGTGCTGGCCGCACCATTCGAAGTCATAGTCGATGAGCTTGACTTTCAGCAGTTCGGGCTTAGAGGCTTTGGCGCCTTCCACCGTGGGAGCCTGATAAGCGCCATACTTGGGGCCCAGTTCCTGGGTTTCGGGCTGGAGCGCCCAGTCGTACCACAGCTTGGCGTTCTCAAGGTTCTTGGCGCCCTTGATGATGCCCATGCCGCCGATCTCATAACCGGTGCCTTCCTCGGGGAAGGAGAGGATCAGAGGCATGCCGTCCTCAATCTGCTTGACGATGTCATGAGAGAAAACAATCCCCACTGCGGCTTCCCCTGCACCCACAAAGCGGGCGGGAGCGGAACCGCTCTTGGTGAACTGATTGACCTGCTCTGCGTATTTCTTCAGGTATTCCCAACCGGCGTCTTCGCCCTTGACTTGCAAAATGGTGCAGAGAGCGGTGTAGGAGGTGCCGGAGCTGGAGGGATGCGCCACCATCAGTTGGCCTTTCAGCCTGGGATCCAGTAGATCATCCCATGATTTGGGCACCCATCCGTCATTGGCTTCCGACCAGTCTTTGTTGGTGGCGAAGCCCAGCGATCCGACATACACACCGACCCAATAGCGATCCGGGTCCAGCATCAATTTTTTGTTGATGATTTTGTCCTGAGCGGGCGTCTCATATTTCTCCAGCAACCCCTCTTGTTTTGCTGCGATCTGGCCATCAACAGGCCCGCCCCACCAGATGTCGAACTGGGGGTTGTCCTTCTCATTGCGCAGGCGAGTCAGACTTTCGCCGCTGGACATGCGCACGAAATTAACCGTGATGTTGGGATACTTCTTCTCGAACTCCGTCTTCATTCCCTCACACCACTCTACTTGTGGCGTACAAAGAAGGTTGAGTTCGCCGCTGGCTTCTTTTTTAGCGCCGCCAGGAGGCGCGCAGGCAGCCGCCAGGATGCCAAAGAGCAGAAGCCCCAGTGCGATCCAGAAAATTCGTCGTCGAAGCATGTTCCTAACCTCCAAAATCAGGAAAGAAGAGAGTGGGGAAAATGATATGCCCGAGACAACGATGTCCCGGGAAGTCTTTCATTGGAATGGATTATAAAGCAGGTTGAAATTGTGAGCAATTATCCTGAGGAGAGGCGATCAAAGTCTCGTAGACCTTTGTTTGGGAAGACGTCAATCCCAGTCATCCTCTATTAACGATGCAATATCGACAGGGTTTTCCGCTGCAAAGGCTTCCACACTGGAGAATCCCCCAGTCCAGAAACGCAACTCATTCCGTCGCAGGTGTGTGGGGGCGTCGGTTTGCAAGGCGTGCCAGGAGGAGTAGGGCCAATCCGCCAACTCCTCGACAAAGCCGTGACGAATGGGGTTGCGGTGGATGTAGGCGATGAGATTGAGGAAATAAGACAGCGCCATCACCTCTTTGCGCTTAAACCGTCCCTCGAAGAGGCTGCCGCTGCGGCGATAGGTTCGATTATAAGCCCGAGTGTAACTGTTGAAGAGTTTGCCAAATTGCCATGAGGGATCCAGTGGCTTGAAGACTTCCGAGGTTTCCGAAACTTCGGAAGTTTGATGCGCCAACCACCACGCCTGTTGTTCTCCAATGGTTTTCATGCGCACAGCCACGTGGAAATGATTGGAGAGCAGGCAATAGGCGTAGGTGAACGCGACAGGTTCGATGTATTTGGCGTAGCGGTTGAGGAAAAAACGGTAATTTCGTTCTTCCCGGAAGATAATTTCGCTGTTATTGCCGCGATGATAGATGTGATAATAATGACCGAGGAGCAAACGATTGGTTTCGGGCATGGGCGGCTCCTGTTGCAAAGACTTTCAAGGTCTCGCAGACCTTGAAAGTCTGGGATGTGCGGAGACAGCGTCGTGTCTTGCCAGCAAGGTTGCAGGAGGTGCAGGGGGAGGCGGGGCGGGTTTTGTGAGCGAGGTGGTTTTCGTCTGCAAAGACATTCAAGGTCTCGCAGACCTTGAATGTCTGGCTCAAAACAAACTCATCTGCTGCGGGCCCTCTTTCTTGCGCTTCTTGCGCTTGCGGGCCTGCATCTTTTTGGCTTCCAGCAGCGCGGTTTCGATGTCATCCACAAAATGGGAGCGGGAGTTGTGGATTTCTTTGCCGAAGAGGAATCGCTTGCG
The DNA here is from genome assembly GCA_015493675.1 of Anaerolineae bacterium. Classification (GTDB taxonomy): domain Bacteria; phylum Chloroflexota; class Anaerolineae; order J102; family J102; genus M2005. Next base: position 1,543 of record WGCR01000604.1, on the reverse strand, counting down.
GGCGTGGGTGAGGATGAGCTTGCGTTTGGCCCGGGTCATGCCCACGTAGAACAAGCGCCGCTCCTCTTCCAGATTCACCTCTTCGCCCGGGCGGAAGTAGGGCAGCAGACTCTCTTCGCAGCCCACGATGAACACCGTGTCGAATTCCAGACCCTTGGCCCCGTGCAACGTCATCAGGGCCACGCGGTCGGCCCGGGGATCGTAGATGTCGGTTTCGGTTTGCAGCGCCATGTGGGTGAGGAATCCCGCCAGATCACCGGCAAAGGGACGGGCCAGCGTCATCAACTTCTTCACATCCTCCTCGCTCTCTTCTGGCAGGGGCAGCAGGCCCGCCATGCGCCCGATGAGCTCGGGCAGGGGCGAGGTAGCAGCCCAGGCTGTCAGCGCATCCCAGCCATCGGGCAGGGGATGGGGCAGGGCCGCGCGGTGCACGCGGCTGGCCGGATTATGCACCAGGTTCAGGCCCGCCAGCAGCAGGCGCACCGCCGGCCGGGCGCTGAAGGGCGTTTGCCCCACCGTCTGGAAGGGGATGCCCAGGCGCTGGAAGGCCTCGATCAGCGGCCCGCTCTGGGCGTTGAGCCGGTAGAGCACCGCAAAATCGCCGAAAGAAAGCTCCTCCTCCCGGCTCTCGTCCTCCACCCGGCCCGAATCCAGGGAAAAGAGGCTGACGCCGCCCATGGCCGATTCGATCTGCTGCACCACGTACTCGGCCTCGGCCTTGTCGGTGGGGGCTTCGTGGATGGTCAATTTCACCTGATCAGCGAAGCTGGCCACCAGTTCGATAGCCTCGCGGTCGGGGTTTTGGGCGATGACCTGCTGCGCGGCTTCCAGGATGGCGGCCGCGGAGCGGTAGTTCTGCTGCAAGATGATCTTGCGGGCGTTGGGGAAGTCCTGCTGAAAGCGCCGGAAGAAGCGGGTGTCGGCCCCGCGGAAGCCGTAGATGGCCTGATCCGGGTCGCCGATGACGCAGAGATTGGCGCCGCCCGCGGTCAGCAGCCGCAGCAGGCGATATTGCCCCTGGTTCAAATCCTGATATTCGTCCACCGAAATCCAGCGGTAGCGGGCCTGCAACGCCTGTAAGACCTCCTCGTTTTCCTGCAACAGGCGCACGGTCTTGAAGATGAGGTCGTCGAAGTCGAGGGCGTTGTCCCGGGCCAGAGCGTCTTCGTAGGCCCGATAGCGGATGGGGAAGTCGGGATCGTCGGGGCAGAGTTCGGCCAGGCCGGGGTCGTCCGGGCCCAGAAGATGCTGTTTGGCCGTGGAAAGCTGCCGCAGAAAACGGCGGCGGGCTTTGCCGTTGGGGCCCAGGAAGAGGCCCTTGACCAGCTTTTCCCGCTGGGTTTCATCGAGGATGCTGAAATCGGTGGGCAGATGCTCCCTCAAGACTTGCGCGCCGAACGCATGAAAGGTGCTGATGGTGATGCGGGCCGCGGTCTCTTCGCCCACCAGGGCCTGCAAGCGCTCCCGCATCTCCTGTGCGGCCTTGTTGGTGAAGGTGATGGCCAGCACGCTGGCGGGATCGACGCCTTTTTCGGCGATGAGG
>WGCR01000603.1 GCA_015493675.1 Anaerolineae bacterium | reverse complement strand
TTCCAGCGCCCGTCGATAAGCCCGTTCCGCCCCTGCCACATCGCCCGATCGCTGCCAAACCCGTCCCAGCGCCAGCCAATCCTGGGGATGCGGCTCCACAGTCCCGGCCAGCGTGGCGGCGATAATGTGGGCCAGAGGAACCATGTTGACGATGTCCTCCAGATTATGATAAAGCACCGCCTCCATCTCCCGCACATTGCCTGCGCCGCGGGCAAAACTGAACCACAGACTCGGGATCATGTATGAGGGGATGTCGAGGCCGCTGCGCTGGTAATCCAGAATGCAGCGTTCGAGATTGCCGAAATTGCAGGCGCCCAGCCGCGGCCGCCATAGCCTGCGGGCGGGGTGCAGCAGATCGACGTGGGGGTTTTCATCTGGCGGCTGGATGCCGCTGAGGATGAAGCGGGAGCGCAATAGCGGCCAGTCGAAAGCGCGGCCGTTGAAGGTGACCAGCCCGCCTCGCTTTGCTACAAACCGGGCCAGATCGGGCAGGTACGCCCGTTCTTCCGCCGGATTGCGGGCGAAATACTGGCGCACCACATAAGCGTCCTCCTCGAAAGTTCCCACGCCGGTGAGAAAAACAATGACGCCGGCGCCGCCCGCCAGCCCGGAGGTCTCGGTGTCAAGAAAGACTGCCTGACGGAAGTCGAAGTCAGGGTTTTCGATCAGGGATCGGGCGCTGTCCGGCGGCAACGTCAGCAGATCGCCCAGGCTGCTGCGTCCCTGGCGGTGGGTGAGGGGGTAGCGCACGGTGCGCAGCAAATAGGCGCCGCGTTCCCCGGATATTTCTTCCATGCCTGTCAGCTCGGCCAGGCAAGTCACGCCCGCGGGCGCATGATGCGCGGGCGCGGGCACCGGGGTCGGCGCTGCCGGCGGGGCGTCGGGCCCGCGCGGCTTCGGGCGGCGGCTCAGACGCCCCGCCTTGCGCAAACGCTTCAATCGGGCCTGAATATCATCACTCATGATGTCTGGCCGCTGTCCGGCGCGGGCGCGGCTTTCAGCGTTTCCCACGCCGCTTTCAGCTTTTCCAACTCGGCCGGATCGGTGGGGATGTGGCCGTATTCGTAGGCGTTGTACAGATCGGTGATGTGGCGCAGGGCGACATCCTGGCCCGGGAAGGCCTGTATCAGCCGGGGGAGATAGTCATTGGGCGTCCAGGCGGCATCGCGGGGATAGCCTCGCTCGGCCGCCAGTTTTTGCAGATTGGCGTAGATGTAGCGGATGGAGATGGCGGTGTAAAATCCCCTGCCAATGCCGAATTGCCCGATCATGCCCGCCAGGTCTTTCAATCTGTCGAAGCCGCGCCGCAACGCATTCATCAGCCCCTCGCCCTCCAGGCTTTCCACCCGGGCGTGTTCTTCGTCGATGACGGTCAGTTGGCGGGTCTTGCGGCGTTTTACCAGCCAGAAAACCAGCAGGGAGAGGATGATCAGGGCGATGGTGATGGGCAGGATGTAATGGAAAAAGATGATCACCCAGTTGGGCGGTGCATAGACTGTTTCCTCCGTCCCCATGATTTTATCCGCCTCAGGTATATTTTTGGTGAGATTGTTGAGAACCTCTTCGCCGCCCTTGCCGCCGACAGCTCCCTTGATGAGGTTGACCAGCCATTCCAGCAGCGGGTTGAGCAGGCGCAGGAAAAAGAGAATGGCCGCCTCGACATAGGGGGCCATCCAGCCCAGGGCGGGGGTTAGAAAAAGCCACAGGGCGCGGAAGCCGTTGAGGCTCCATATCTGCCCGAACAGCCAGGCGACGCCCATCACGGCCAGGGTGCTCAGCCCCACCACGCCCAGCCATCCCCGCTGGATCGGAGCGCGGCCATCGCCGGTGGTGCGGGCTTTTTCCTCCGCCCGGCCCAGCGACACGGCCAGCAATCCAAAGAAAAAGAAGACATAAATGAACAGCAGAGCCGATTGACCGCTGAGAAACCGGAAGATCGAAGCAGTCAGCAGCAACGCCAGCACGCCCTTGCGGAAATCATAGCCGATGATGAAGAAATTGATCTCCCGCTGTAAAAAGGTGACGGCCCGCCACCACAAAAAGGCCAGCGTTCCCAAAATGATCCCCGCCCGCAGCGTTTGATCCCCCGGGGTGAACAGGCTGCCCAGCCAGTGCAAACTCAGAACCGGCTCATCGCCAAAGACGAAGATGCGCACCGCCAGCATGCCCATCAACAGCAGGATGCCGGCGACGATGAGCTCAAATGCGGGGGAGTCGATATCCCGCTGTTCCAGAAAATGGGCGATGATCAGCATTCCCAGCATCACGGCCCACAGCCCCAGCAGGATCAGGATAGGCGGGGTGCGCCAGGTTTCGGGCAGAAAGATCATCACCAGCGGCGTAAACCACGCCATCTCCATGGCTGTAAGCGAGAAGAAGATGGCGTTCTGCACCCAGGGCAGGCCGCGGCGAGGAAGAAGGGAAGTGGAAGACATGATCGAAGGAGAATCGATTATTTGTGCAGGATGTTGTGAATGGCGGCTTGTTGCAATTGTTCCGGCGTAAGCAGGGCCTCGGCGCCATGTTCGGGAATGCCAAGATCCAGTTCGTCCAGGGCTTCTGCGGGCACGCGGTGGACGATAATGCCTTGCAGAAAGCCGGGCAGCGGGCCTTGCTCCAGCGTGACAAGGACGATGCGCCTGCCCGTGGCTTTCAGTTCCAGCAAGGTGGCCGCCAATTCTTCCGACAGGCTGGAGGAAATGACTACCAGCGTCGCGCCCCAGGGCAAATGCGGGCTTTCTTCGGCCAGCAGACGGTGGAACGGCGCTGTGGCGAAGGGCGTGACCGCAGCCAGCAGCTCCAGAATGGTGGTGAGCTGGGCGGGCGAGCGTCCGGGCAGGATTTTGAGACTCTGATCGGAGTGGGGAAGCGCACCATTGGCCAGCAGGCCCGTGGGCCAGCGCTGTGTCAGCGCGTAGTAACTGATGGAGGCGGCGATGCTCACGACTTTTTCCAGATGTTCGGGAATCACGCCCATGTAGACTTTGTTCACCGTCTGCACATTCAGACAAACCATGAGATTGATATCGTTGGTGGGCTCCAGCACCCGGGTTTGCAGGCGCTGGCGGCGGGCGGAGGCCTTCCAGTGCACCTTGCGAAAGTCGTCCTCATGCCGATAGTCGCGGACGCCCACCGTGCGCAGGGGGTCTTCGAACATGAATCGGGGGGCGAGACGGTCGCCGAAGGGCTCTTTGGCGGGCATGCCCAGGCTGGTCAGCGACACAATGCGGGGATACACCACCAATGTCTGGACGTTTTCCAGGCGGCGGGCGCTGCGGAACATGCCGAAGCCGTCGCCGGTTTCGACATCGACCGGGCCAAATGTGTGGAATCCGCGCGTGGCGGCCTTGAGATGATAGGTGCGGGTCGCCCGATCATACCATCTGATAGCCCAGAAATTATTGAGCTCTCCCTTGCCTGTATCGCCCCGCACCAGCAGCGTGGTTTCCGCCACCGGCAGTTCTTTTGCAAAAACGTCACCGGTGGTCACCCAGGTGAGCGGCAGAAATTTATGATTGGATAAACTCACCTGGACTTCGATGGTTTCGCCCATGAACGCCCGGCGTTCTGAAAATTCGCGGTGGTATTGCAGCCCGAAAAAGGCCATCCGGTTCCACAGCCAACTGGCGGCCACGATGGTCAGCAGGATCGCAGCTACCGCCAGCAGTTCGGGGATGCGGAAGATGAGCCCGGCCAGGGTGACAAGCAGCGCCATGGCGATCCAGGCAGAGTTGAATTGCTCCTGGATGGAGGTGTCGATGCGGCGTTTGCCATAACCGAAGTAATCTTTCAGGCGCTGCCAGGAGCTCTTTTGCTCTTTTTGCGCGGCTGTCATTGCAGCCCGGGATTCACTGGCATCCGGCCCGCGTATCTGGCGGCGGATGCTTTGCATGTCGTTGCTCATGTAAGGTGGGGATTGGCGGGGCTTTCTTGAACAAAATGAGTTGGGAAAAGGAAATCGGTTTCCGCCGGTTTGAGTTTTGAGTCCGGGCTTTTAGTCCCGGGCAGCGCCGGCAGCGCCGACATGTTCTGGTTTGAGACGGGTTTCGCTTGCGGCGTCTCAACCGAAAATGGACACATCCTACTGAAATACCGGCACAGGAACCTGTGTGACCACCTCGGAGAGGACTTCTTCGGGGGTGCGGCCGCGCAGGCGGGTCTGGGGACTGATGTGAATGCGATGGGTGAGCGCCGCGGGCGTCAGGGCCTTGATGTCATCGGGCAGAACGAAGTCGCGTCCCTGAATGGCGGCCCAGGCCTGACTGGCCCGATACAACGCCAGCGCGCCGCGGGGACTGACGCCCAGATCTACGGCGGGATGGTCGCGGGTCGCCCGCACCACCTTTACCAGATAGCTCCGCACCTGTTCATCCATCCGCACATCCCGCACCGCTTGCTGCATCTGGATGATTTCTGCGGGCGAGGTGATGGCTTTCAGATCGATCAGCGGGTCTTGGCGGGCATAGCGCAGCAGCAGATCGTTCTCC
>WGCR01000602.1 GCA_015493675.1 Anaerolineae bacterium | reverse complement strand
GTCTTCTACGACGTGGACCTGGACCTGGAAACGGGCAAGGTCGTGGGGTTGTTCTAATCACCAGAGGTGCGTCGCGCGTTGGACGCGCGACGCACCCGATCCCATGTGCCAGGAGGAGGCGGGGCCGGGGCCACAAAATACGATTCCCCTTTCTCGGGAAAATAGTATTTCCCTGAGATGCGCGCTAAAGCATCTTCTTCGCTCATGGTGAGGGGGACTTTGAAAACGATCTTGACCTGGTCGTTTTTGTCCAAAATGATTATTTCGTATCTGTTGGCCGTTTCATCGGGGGCCAAATCGATCACCGTAGCGGGCGTTGGCGAAGGCGATCTCGAAAATGGCAGACGCTTGATCTCCTCAGTATTCGGCGTGCTCGTCGGGTGCAACGCCACGCCATTTTCGTCCAAAATCGGGCCTTTCTTGCCGAGGGGCGGGGGCGAGGGCAGAATTAGCGTCTGTTTGGCCTGCCCGCTGGAGCCACAGCCTGCAATCAAAACGGCGGCGAAAACCAACAAAAAGACCCAGAGATTTTTTCCTTTCATGGTGAACATCCTATTGGCAAACGATTCGCCTCTCAGCGGCAGGCGTACTAATTGGCGGGGAAAACGGTGGAAAGCATACTACAGGAAAAACCAAAGCATCGACTCTCCCTCCATTATTTCACCAGGATCAGGGTTTGTCAATAGGCCGACGGGATATCGGGTATTCGAATTCAGGCTCCATACGCGTACCCCGGATATGAACGCCGCCCGAGATCGGCTGAAACCCTCAGACGGGGACGCCGCGCTGCGCCCGCACATTGTCCACGATAAACACAATCACCGCCATCCAGATGATGGCAAACCCGATGAAACGCCCGAAGGTGAATGGCTCGCGATAGAGAAAAACGCCAATGAGAAATTGCAGCAAAGGCGCGATATATTGCAGCACGCCTACTGCAGAAAGCGGAATCGCCCGAGTGGCCGCGCCAAAGAGAATAAGAGGAATGGCGGTCACAGCGCCGCCGCCCACCAACAGGAGAATGGTCGTTGGGCTTTGGGCGAAGCGGGCATCGTCCCGTCCCATCAGCAGCAGAAACAGCATCAGCGCGGGCAGAAAGAGGATGCTTATCTCCGCAGTCAGTCCCTCAACGGCCTGCAGATGCATCTTCTTTTTGGAAAAACCGTATAACCCAAAACTGGAGGCCAGAGCGAAAGCCACCCAGGGGATTTCCCCCACGCCCAGCATCAGGTAGAGCACGCCCGCAGCAGCCAGTCCCACCGCCACCCATTGCAGACGCCGCAAGCGCTCACCCAGCAGCGCTACGCCCAGCAATACGCTGATGAGCGGCGTAATGAAATATCCCAGGCTGGCTTGCACCACAAAACCATGATTCACGCCCCACACATACACCAGCCAATTGATGGCCAGCAACATCGCGGCTACGCCCAGGGTGAGCGTGCGGCGAGGATACAGATAAAGCTGCCTGAGCCAAACCCAACGGCGGCGCAACAGGCCCAGCAACAGCAAAAAAACCAGCGACCAGATGATGCGATGCAGAATGACCTCTCCGGCGGGGACATCATGCAACTGTTTCCAGTAGATGGGGAAAAAGCCCCAAAGCGCATAAGCGGTGATAGCGTAAAGATAGCCGCGAGTCATGCCGCCCATTGTGCCACAAAAGACGATGCCGCCGCCACTTTACACGCCCCCACCGATTCCGCATGATTGACAACTCGTAACTGCTAACGTATGCCTGTTGGTTGTCTTTTTTCCTCAAACCTGACAGGTTCTCATAACCCTGGCGGCAGGATGTGCGGTTTTTAGCCAGAATCGAAGCGTGCAAGGCCCTGAATCGCTGCCAAAGGAACCTGTCAGGTTAATTCAAGCGAAAACGACCTTAGCAGTTACGACAATTCACAAGTATCTGGGGCTTTGAGCGCCGCCAGCATGTTCTCATAGCCCCTGACGCCACCCACATCCTCGGGCGGGCAGGCCCGCTTGCCCTTGATGCAACGGGGAGAATGCACGCCGGGCTCGGGCGGCAGAATTTTCTCTACCGGGAGAAACAACGAATTGTGTCCAAAAGCATCATGCCGGGAGGCGCTTTGTTGGTTTAACCGGATTTCAAAATCGCCCGCGACGTCGCCTGCTCCGCAGCCAGATGAGGCGCTTGCCCGAGAAGCCGCCAGGCAATAACGCCCGCACCCGCAATCACCAGCGCCCAACCGACGATCGCCAGTTGCGTGTGCCAGACATCCGCGTAGTTGACGCCGTTCATGGTGTGCGTGGGCCCGGCCCAGTATTGCACCGTCAGGGTCAGTGCGCCGCCAATGATGGCCGCCACGGCCGCACCGGTATTTC
>WGCR01000601.1 GCA_015493675.1 Anaerolineae bacterium | reverse complement strand
TCGGTATGCGTCGTGGCTGTCCATCCATCCGGCAGCGTAAGGAAGAGATGATAGGTCTGATTAGAAAGATCGTTGAAGGTGTAAGTGCCGTCGGCGTCGGTTTGGGTTTCCGCCACCAGTTGCCCCGAGAGGGTTTCGAGACGCAGTGAAACGTTCGCAACGCCCGGTTCGCCTGGCGTGATGACCCCATCGGCATTTCTGTCCTCGAAGGCGACGCCGTAAATCCGACCGCCCGTGGGCGTGGGGGTGACTGTAGGCGTGGGGGTGGCGGCAATGCGTTGGGCCGGAAAATCTTGATGCGTCAGTGATTGGCCTGCCTGGATGACCACATAGCGACTGGCAAGGATCATCTCCCAGCCGGCGGGAGGCGAGACAATGATGCTGTATGTATCGGGCGAAACATTGGCGAATGTGTAGGCGCCATTGTTATCTGTGGCTGTCTGCGAGATCGGTGTGGAGAGATCGTTGGCGCGATACAGTTTGACCAGAGCGCCTGGCAGACCTGGCTCGTCGGGGTCTTTTGTGTAGTCGCCGTTCCGGTTTTCGAACACGAATCCGGAGATGCTGTCACCGGCGCCGGGGGTTGCCGTGGGCGTGGCGGTGGAAGGCGTGGCGGTGGGCGTAGGCGTTACCTGGGGCGTATCGTTTAATTTCTGCACATCCACATGGTGGATATATTCATCGCCATCCATCATGCCCGTTTCGTTGCGGCTGTCGATATAGAAATCGTTGCCGCCAGCCAGACGGTCATTGAAATAGCCATCCTGGATGTAGAATGTTGCCACCTTCCAGCGGTTCGTGTTGGTCTTCTGCACATACGCGGGTTTGGGATCAGGCAGGACGCCCGAGACCGGAAGTCCGCCATCAACGGCCAATCCCGTCGCGACATCCCAGTTTTGGAGCGCGTAAAGCGTGGCCGCTTTTTCGCCGTCAACCGAATCATACATCAGCCGCCATCGATCATTGCCATGATCCAGATAGGTGACCGTGATCCGGATTTCATGCGGATCGTTGATGTTGGTCGGGGCTGAGAGGTAGCGGTCATCGGCATCGAAGAAGAATCCGTAATTGTCGGTGGCCTGATCGCTGCGGCGGGCGGTCCAGCCGGGATCGACTTCGATCTGCACTTCGACTGCATTTTGTTTCACCGATTCGACGTGATAAAGCCCGGCGTTGTTGAGAACGGCGCTGTAGGGATGATCGTTGTAATGCGCTGGCTGGCCTGCCGTGCCGTCCCAGCCAATGCGATGATCGCTGGCCTGGAACCGGGTGTCATCGGTGACAGGGATGGTGATGCCGTGCGGCGCTTCGTGATCCTGAATCAGGAAGTATTCGTAATTGCCTACCGGGGGCCAATAGTTCGCCTCCGCCGGCCCCGAAACATAGGGCAGATAGATGGGGTCCCGGTGTTCCCTGAGGCGCGACCAGATGCTGGGCGGCGGGCTTTGCGTTGCATTCAGTCCTTTGCCGATGTAGTGGCTGATCCAGCGGGCGATGATGCGGTTCACCGGCGTATCCTGGCTGTCCCAGAAGGAGGAGATTCTCAGAAAATCGGATTTCAGATCACCTGCCCGGGCCATGGACCAATAGAATTCATTCTCCGATCCCATCATATAGGCGTAGCTTTCAAGGCCGATGGGTACGTTATCGCCATAGAGGTGCACTTGATCGTACATGCCCAGACAATCACCGCTGTCGCAGGCTTCCGTCAGATCGAAATCGGATGTGATGCCGTTGACCGAAAGGCCCATATCCTTGCTGTTGGCATATGCTGCGATGTCCCGACGCTCCCAGGTATAGCGATAGGCCGGGGCGTTTTGCACCAGCATGGGAATCTGTGGTTTGCTGGCGCCGTCGCTGAATGCATCATGATAGATGTCGATGACATCCTCGACGAAAGCCACCCAGTCGTTGGCTGAGATCACCCGCAGCAGTGAGTCATCGTCACCGTTATTGACCGGGATGTTCTCGCCATCTTTCCCTGTGCCCAGCGCCACCCAGGCGACGCGATCGCGTTTGGGACTGTTGAGCAGGTGATTGGCCAGGGCTTCGACAAAAAGTTGATATTGTTGTTTGTAGTAAGAGTTGGTGTAATAGGGCAGCAGCCACGGGTCTTTGGTTCCGTCGCCATCGCAATCTCTGGTGTCAGGATCATCAGCGATGATGGCGGCGTCGTCAAGTGTTCCTTCGATGCCATCGGGCCCCCAGCGCACGAAATAAGGCGTTTGGGCGTAACCCTGGTTGAATTCGCCCGTGCAGGGATAATACTGGGCGGAGCGCCCGTTGTAGGTTGTGATGGCAATGCCCACAGACTGGTAGCCCGCCTGCACTGCGGAATCGATGTAGCTATCGATTTTATCGAAGCGATAGAGATTGCGGTCAGGATTGAGGCTTTCCCAGCTCCAGAATTGGAAGGTGCCGACCGCACTGTAGTCTGAGGGCGAAAGCATCTGCCATTGATTGTTGGCAATGTAGAAGCCGGTCTGGGCAGCGTTGGGTGCGATATCGATTGACTCAGGCGCAGGAACGGGGGTTGCAGGAGCTGGCGCCGAAAAGACATTGTTGGCCAGGGGGCTGATCAACCCGGCCAAAAGAAAAAGGGTGCTCAGAAATATAATCAGAAATCGTTTAGTCATGGCAGATTGCGTGGGTGAGAAGAGAGATGGCAGGTGGAGAAATAGCGATGAATCCCTGTCGCTTTTCTGATCATGCGGAGGGATTGGCGTGGTGGCTGTGGCGAAGAAGCGAAACCATGGAGATGTGTATGATTGCACCGGAAAAATGAGGAGACGGGGGCTCGCCGAAACAGTCTCCCCTGGTGTTCGTTCGGCCACCTCTGCTCCGGGTTGAGCCCCCGTCTGATGCTTTTAGTGTAACAGAAGATAATGAAATCGAGATGAACATCGTAAATTTTGTTAGTGAAAGTTTTGTAATATCGAGCAAACTGACATTTTCGACGTGATAATGTCAGTTCCATGGGGATTTTATGACAGGATTTCAAGCCTCAATCCATTTATACTATAAACAAGTATTCATTAGCGATAGTGGAGAGAGGTTTGAGAGGGGTGTTCACAGTGCTGCATGTGGCGTCGCAGCCAGGGGATGGGCGGGCCCGGCGTTGGCGAGAGCGCCGGGCCTTCTGGCAGCCGGGATCGGGGAAGTTGCCCCGTGCAGAGTTCCCTTCGGGAAGGCGAGAGCCCGGAGGGAACTCTTCCTGGTAGCGCTTCCGATGCCTGGGGGTCGTTGTAACGAAAAATCATGTTGAAATGGACTCTTGCCTGCTGTCAGAAACGTTGCCGGGGATTGCCTCAATCTCCGGTTTTCTTGAAAATCATCACGTCGCCTGAATCGGGATCACCGTAGGTGAAGAGCAAACCAGACGAATCGCCATCATCAGTCAAACAGGCCTGAAGAATTTGGTTGTTGGAGAAACGGATTCCCCAATGCGATTCATTGGTATTCCCTCCAACGATGCTTATTTTCCAAAATCCAGCATCCGATAGTGATTTATCCAACTTGTACTTGCCTATTTCTTGCCACAGGGGAAAATTGGTGACAACATAGGTTCCGTCGTCGTTTATTTTGATAGTCGCCCCAATATCCTGGATAGCATCCGCACCTTCACTCGTCAATGTCTGTTTGCTCAAGATATAGACGCCAATAACATCTTTTGGGGCTGGTTCTTGAGTCACGCAGAGACCGGCATAGGGATCAAATTGCCAAAGACAAGACGATAGCAGCATTGCCAGCAGGGGGAAAGCAATCATCTGAAATTTGAGTGGCGATCTTTTTGCAAGATGAGGCAACATGGATTTCGATTCCTGATGCTTTTCAAAAAAGCGCTCAGTGACAGACGTTAGAGCGAACGACAGGTTTCTGAGTCAATATTATCACCCGCCATTGATCCTGACAATACACGTCGACTGACCGTCTTTTCCCCAAGGAGTAAGAGCGCACGGATCAGCATCTGGAAAAATCAGTGTCCGGAGACCGCGTGAAACCGTATCTTTCTTCCATCGCTTGACTTTGGAGCCTCTGTGGGGGCGTGCTATCCTTGCGGAGATGAACGAACACACGCTACGCGTCCTGGAATTCGATAAAATCCTGGCCCGAATCGCCCGTTTCGCCAGCTTCGAGCCGGGCAAGGCGCGCATTCTGGCCTGGCGGCCCACCGATGATCTGGGCGAGGCCCGGCTGTGGATGCAGGAGACCGAGGAGGCGCGGGCTCTGCTTTCTCAGCAGCCCGACCTGCACCTGGGCGGCGTCCACGATCTGAGCGCACAACTGGCCCAGGCGGAGCGGGGCGGCATTCTCTCGCCCAACGAGCTCTTGCAGGTGAAATCATCGGTGCTGCGGGCGCGCAAGCTGCGACAACTGCTGCTGGCCAACGCCCGCACCGCGCCTGCTTTGGCCGCCTGGGGCGAGCAGTTGCAAGATATGGAGCACGTGGCCGCGGCCATTGGTCGGGCCATCAGCGAGCGGGGGGAAGTGATGGACAGCGCCAGTCCCCGGCTGGCGGGCCTGCGGGCCGAGGTGCGCGTCCTGCAAGACCGGGTGATGGATCGCATCCAGCGCATCGCCCGCAACCCCGACAACGCCGCCTATCTGCAGGAATCTATCGTCACCCAGCGGCAGGGGCGCTACGTGCTGCCGGTGCGGGCCGAGTTCAAGGGCAAGATCCCGGGCATCGTGCACGACC
>WGCR01000600.1 GCA_015493675.1 Anaerolineae bacterium | reverse complement strand
GTCTTACAATTAAAGATAGATTGGCTCGCTCCCTCATTGTTTATCACAAATGACAAGGGAGTTGGGCGGTCTTCTCTGGCTTAGCATCATTGCAAGGCTTTGCAGAAAATCTTGTCTGTTCCTTTCTCACTTCACTCACTGCGGAGGGTCTATCAATGAATGTTCTGAAGAAAAGACGCCTGCTCGTCGTCACTCTGGCGTTGATCGGCGTGCTGATGTTCGTCGCTGGCGGCTCCTATGCCGTGCTGGCGGCGCCATCGGTCCATGTCAACGCACCGCAGGCCGAAAGTCTGGCTTTACAAACCGGGGCAACGCCTCGACCAATTGTCCGTTATTCTGAAAGCCATGATAGTTGGGGGCCGTTGATCTCGCAACATCCCATTCTGGAACGCTATGGCGACTATCTGGAGATGCCGCGCAAGATGCTGCCCAACCGGGAAGGCGGCGCCGGCAGCGCCGGGGCTGATCCTGTCTGGCAGAACAGCGGAGCCATTGGCAATTTGCCATCTCCCAATGTCACCTTCGAAGGCGTCAACAATGTCAATGGCGTGCTGCCGCCCGACACCAACGGTGACATCGGCCCCAATCATTACGTTCAGACGGTGAATCTCTCCTTCGCTATTTGGGATAGACAGGGAAATCTGCTTTATGGCCCGGCCAACATCAACACCCTCTGGCAGGGCTTTGGCGGCGCTTGCGAGACTCAGAATGACGGTGATCCCGTGGTTCTGTATGACCATCTGGCGGATCGATGGATGATCAGCCAGTTCGCATTGCCGAATTACCCCTTTGGCCCCTTCTATCAGTGCATTGCCGTTTCCCAAACGCCCGATCCGACCGGCGAATGGTGGCGTTATTCCTTCCTGGTCAGTTACAAGAAGATGAATGACTATCCCAAATTCGGCGTCTGGCCCGACGGCTATTACATGGCATTCAACCAATTCAGTTGGACAGGTGATTGGGCCGGTCAGGGCGTGGCGGTTTTCGAACGAGACAAGATGCTCAGTGGGGATACCGCTCGTATGGTCTACTTCGATCTCTACGACACCGACAGCAATCTGGGCGGCATGTTGCCATCGCATCTCGAAGGCCCGGCCCCGCCCGCGGGCGAACCCAATTACTTCATTCAGGTGGATGATGACGATTGGGGATACTCGCCGGATCAGTTGCAGATGTGGCAATTCCACGCCGATTGGAACAATACTGATAACGCCAGTTTCACCCACACCATCAATATCCCCGTCGCTGCATTCGATAGCAACATGTGCGAATATGCGCGCAACTGTATCCCGCAGCCGGGCGGCACGAATCTTGATGCTATCTCCGATCGCCTGATGTATCGCCTGCAATACCGCAATTTCGGCGATCATGCGGCATTGGTCGTGAACCACACAGTGGATGTGGATGGCAATGATCATGCAGGCGTTCGCTGGTATGAAATGCGCAAGAGCAGCGGCGACTGGTCCCTGTATCAGGAAGGCACCTATGCTCCCGATAGCGATCATCGCTGGATGGGCAGCATTGCCATGAATGGATTGGGGGATATGGCCCTCGGCTTCAGCGTTTCCAGCCACAGCGCCTATCCCTCCATCCGCTACACCGGCCGTCTCCCGGATGATCCGCTGGGGACGTTGCCCCAGGGCGAGACTTCGCTGATCGAGGGATCAGGGTATCAGTCTCACAGCTCCGGGCGCTGGGGCGATTACAGCTCGATGTCGGTGGATCCTGTGGATGATTGCACCTTCTGGTACACCCAGGAGTATTACACCGCCGGCGCTGATTCCGCCGGATGGCAAACTCGCATCGGCAGTTTTACCTTCCCCAATTGCGGCGGCGGCAATCCCACGCCCACCGCCACGCCCACGCCCGGACCGACCGCAACGCCCACGCCCGAACCGACTACCACGCCCACGCCCGGACCGACTGCAACGCCCACACCCGGACCGACTGCCACGTCTACGCCTGAGCCCACAGCAACGCCTACGCCTGAGCCCGGCGGTGACACCATGCACATTGGTGATCTGGATGGCAGCAGCGCCTGGATTGGCTGGGGATTCAAATGGGAGGCGACGGTGACCATTACCGTCCATGACGCCAACCACAATCCTGTCTCCAATGCTACGGTCTATGGCTCTTGGTCCGGTGGCGCTACGGGCGACGCAACCTGCACCACCGACAGCTCCGGCATGTGTGCAGTCACTTCCCCCAAGATCAAATCCCGCATCGGCTCCACTACGTTCACAGTGGACAACGTCACCCACGCCACACTCACCTACGATCCTGCCGCCAATCATGATCCTGATGGCGACAGTGACGGCGCCAGCATCACCGTCAATCGCCCCTAATCTCTCTCAAGACCATCGTCATGGGGGGCCCGCTCCGGCATCGGAGCCGGGCTCCCCTTTTTCATAAAATCCGTATGCCTCTGCCATCTCCCATCCTCGAATCTCTCAATGACCGGCGTCTCGCCTTGATTGGTGCGGGTGTGATTGGCCGTATTCTCATTCAGCGCCTGCAATTCTTACACTTTCCTCGCAAGCAACTGATGCTATGCGATGCCGATCCCGCCCGCGGCGCCCGTTTGCAGCGGGAATTCGGGCTCAAGACCTGCCCCCTGGCGGATGAATGCTGCCGGGCCGACATCTGGCTGATTGCCACCCCTCCCGCGGCCGCGCTCCCCACCCTGCGCACTCTGGCGGCCCGCCTCAGGCCGGGACAGGTGGTCATTTCCTTTGCCGCGGGCGTCTCCCTGGTCCGGCTGGAAGCCGAAACGCCGTTGGGGGTGGCAGTGGTCCGCATCATGCCCAACGCCCTTTCCCTCATTGGCCGCGGGGTGAATCCGGTGGCCTATGGACGGGGGCGCACGTTGCAGAGCATGGCCGAAGTGCAGGCCATCCTCAACGCCCTGGGCGAAAGCATCGTGCTGGAGGATGACCAGATGGACTGGGCGGTGGGGCTGACAGGCGCCTCGATGCGCTGGCTGCTGCCCGTGCTGGAGGGCATGACCCAGGCCGGGCTGGATGCGGGCCTGTCTGCGGCTGACGCCCGTTGGCTGGCCGCCAAGATGATGGCGGGAACCGCAGCGCTGGCGCTGGAGACCGATAAGTCATTCGATGAAATGAAGGCCCTCACCTCGGTGCAGGCAGCGGATGAAGACGCGATTCGGCGCATCTTTCGAGACGCCGCCCGCCGCGCCCGGTCGATGGCGGCGGAGATGGCGCAATCGCTCGACCAGGAAAGCGGTGAAGCGGTGGAATAACGTCTTCTACGCGTTTTTACGCATCACGCGAATGCCCGTTTCGGCAGCGACGATAACGCCGCTGGCCATGCCCAAAAACAGCCCGTGTTCCATCACCCCCGGCCATTCGTTCAGCGTGCGCCCCAGGGCTTCGGGGTCATCGATGCCCTCATCGAAATGGCAAAGAGCCAGATAATGACTGTTGTCAGTGATCCAGGGCTTGCCATCTTCCCGCAGCCACAACTCGGCCCGACAACCGGGCAGGCTGTTCAACCATCGGATCGTCGCTTCGTGGGCGAAGGGGACGATCTCCACGGGCAGAGGCGCATGTTCTCCCAGACGGCTCACCAGCTTGCTTTCATCGACGATAATCCAGAGCTGGCGCGCATGCACCTCCACCAGCTTCTCCCGCAGCAGGGCCTTGCCCAGGCCTTTGATCAGATTCAATTCCGGATTCACCTCATCGGCGCCATCCACAGCCAGATGCAGAAAATCCACCTCGTCCAGAGTCGCCAGCGGGATGCCCAGCTCGCGGGCGTGGCGGGCGGTGTTTTCTGAGGTGGGAACCCCGCGTATGCCCTGCAAGCGGCCATCCTGCAGGGCCTCGCCCAGATATTGCACAAAAAAGGCGGTGGTGGAGCCGGTGCCCAGCCCCAGAAGCATATCGTTTTTTACCAGGTCCAGGGCCTGGCGGGCGGCGGTTTGTTTCAGTTGCGTTTGTTTATTTGCAGACATGGCATTTAGGAGCGTTGGACATCTGAAGGAAGAAAGGCGTATAATGCCGGGGATTCGTTCTTTTCATCATTGTCTTAGAAATAACCGCTATCGTCGTTGGCTTTTACGACCTTTTCCTGATAATCTTCAATGTACTGAAGCAATTCGCGCTTCAATGTTCCCCATTGGGATGATTTCATGGCTTGTTGCAATACGGATGGATCAGGTATTTCCAGCACGACCATGATCTGCGGCACGCGGCCATAGGCCGTATAATACACATCATGCGGCGGCAGACCGATCTCCACCAGGCCCGGCGCCAGACGATCATTGACGAACATCGAATATTCCTGTTCCCGCCCCGGGCGGATGTTCCAGGTAAGAATTAAGCGTAGCTTCGACGTCATGAGTGATTATTCCTTCATCAAAAAATGGCAGTTTTATCAGAATAGCAGAAGGTTCGCCGGGATGCAAGGATGGCAGGTCTTTTTTCTCCTTTTCATTCTGCTGGCGATGATGTTGTCGCTGGGGCGGGCGCAGGCGCAGGATGACTATCCCGGCGGCTATACGTTGATGCCGCTTTCACCCGACAAGATCGTTTTGCTCTCGATGACGGCGGATGTCAGTTTTCATGATGACGGCAAGACCACCGTGGCCGAGGTGCAGTTGAATTATCGTCTATACAACCGCGACAAGGGCGCCAGCCAGACGCTGCGGGTGGCCATCCCCGGTTATCCTGCGCCCAAACCGCCTCCGACGGATATCAATCTGTTTTTGGGAGGCAAGGAAGTTCCCAAAAAGCCGGGGAATCAGCAATGGTGGATTGCTGACATCACCCTCAAACCCAATCAGCGCACCAATCTGGTGATGACTTATGCTGCGCCTTTGGGAGATGGCCCCCTCGTCCATTTTCGCTATCCGCTGGATCTGACAGCGCAGATGTGGCCCGGCCGTCTGGAGAGCGCCCGATTCACCATTTCTTTTCCCGAACCGCCCAATCCCCAGTCGTGGATACGCTTGACGCCCGAAAATTATCAGCTTACCGCCGAGTCGGTCACCTGGTCTTACGATGTCAAGGATCCCGCCCAACCCATTGATTTTCTCTTCATTCGCCCGTCACTGTGGGATCAGATTCAAGATGCCCGCCGCACTGCGGTCAGCAACGCCTCGCCCGCTGCCCACAGAACCCTGGGCGCCCTTTACGCTCAACTGGCCACCGCCACGCAGGACCCCGCTATCTTCGATCGGTATTATCCCCTGGCAGTGGCTTCTTACGCCCAGGCCCAGCAACTGGCCCCGGATGATTCCGACGCCTATCTGGCGCTGGCCCAGCTCTATCAGCTTCGGGCGGATCTGAGCCCGGAGGAGGCGTCATCCTACACGTCGCTGGCCATCAACGAACTGGTCAAGGCGCTGGAGCACGGCATTGATGATCCAGCGATTCGGGAGAAGGTGATCAAAGGCTTTGTTTCACTCATCGACCGGGCCCGCGTGCGTGGCGATTTTGACGCCGCCAACGCCTATCTGCAACGGCTGGACGCCCTGTCCAAAACCTATCCCGATCTGATCAACAGCGATGAAATTCAGGCCGAGCGGCGGTCGCTGGCCATCGATTGGGCGGATCACATCCTCAATGATGAAGGGCCCGCGCCCGCCCGCACCCTCCTCAGTCAGCTTTTTGGCCAGGAGGTTGTGCAGCCGGCCCATGCGGGATTCGCCCGCATCAATTCCCTCTATGTGGTGGTGCGCACCGAACCCCACCTGCGCATCCTGGATATCAACGCGGCCATGCGGGATGGCGATGTCACGCTGATCTCGCAACTGGCTCAGGCGTTTGCTCGGAGCAACGCCGCCAGCGTCGAATTGCAGGAGATCGATCCCACGCTGCTACATATCGAAATCCCCTTTGCCGACGCCGAAGACTTGCTCAATCGTCAAAAAGCCCTGGCGGACGCCATCCCGCCCGAGCCTGAATGGGCGCTGGTGCAAGCCGTCCTCCGTCCTCAATCCCTCACCTGGGAGCTGACCGATGAGCGTTGGCGCTCCATCGAGACATATGAGGAGCAGATCAGCCTGGTGGCGGTCTCGGCGGACGCCGGGATGCAGGCGTTGTTGCTGGAGCAAGCGGCCAATGCGATGGACGCCGATGATCCGCTGAACCGTCTCCTGGTCAATATCTGGCGGCAGGAGGCGGAGGTCTGGCGCAATCTGGCCGAAAACAGCAGCGCCCGCTACACGCTTACCCTCTATCCCCGTCCCGGCGCCCCCCTGATCCAGACCTGGTCGCTTTTTCCCGGCGATGAGATCGTCATGTCGGGCCAGGCTGTTCAATATCATCTCAGAACCATGCTGCTGCTGGCGCTGGGACTCTATTTCATCTTCCTGCTGCTGACCTGGCTGATTTTCAGATTCCTGCGAGTCTGAGCCAGCGTCTTGATTGCTATGTCTACGACTTCCCTTTCATCTTCTCCCACCCTCATCATTTCCGATCCGGTTGAATATCGGGCGACGACGCGGCGCTGGATTGATTTTCTGCTGATCGGTTTCATGCTCACCAATCTGGCGCTCTCTCTGGACGCGGCCGAATGGAGTTCTGGGCTGGATCGTCTGCTCATCATTACCGGCATCGCTGTGGTGGCGGGGACGCTGGTGGCGGTCAGTGATTTTGGCTCGCTGTTCGCTTTCTTCTACGCTATTGTCACCGGCGTGGCCGCGATTTTCTACGGTTTGTCTGATCTGGCCACGGGCGTGGTCTCGGGCCGGGAGGCGGTGTATCAGATCATCGAGCGCACGATTGCCTGGGGCCAGGATGCTTTCAGCGGGCAGCCGGGCGCAGATGCGCTGGTTTTCGTCCTGCTTCTGGCGATTTTGTTGTGGATACTCAGTTTTAACGCCACATGGGTCTATTTTCGGGAACACCGCAAGTGGCAGGCTATTCTGCCGACGGGCCTGGCCATGCTGGTCAACCTTTACTATGCGCCGCGCGATCTCAAGGCCTATTTTGTCATCTATCTCATCGTCGCCATGCTGCTGCTGGTGCGGGCCACCCTGGCTGAGCGGGAAGAGAAATGGTACGAGAATCATATTCATTTCCCCTTCGATATCGGTTTTGATGTGATGCGGGATGCGGTGATCTTTATCCTGCTTGTGGTCCTGTTTTCGTGGGTGCTGCCCACGGCCATGAGCGACGATAACAAGGATATGGTCAATCCTTTCGAGGATTCCTGGAAGCAGGCCAAAGAGGAATGGAATCGGCTTTTCAGCACACTGAATTATGGCGAAAATGGCGCTGTCGCGCCCACCGTTGTCTTTACCGCCTCACACCCTCTGGGCGGGGCCCGATCACTCAGCAATAATCCGGTGATGGATGTGCAGACGTCCATCAATCGTTATTATCAGGCCACTGTGCTGGATACTTACACATCACAGGCCTGGGAATTGCGCAATACGGTGGGCGCGAATCTGGTCACGGGATATATCATTCCCTCGCCCGATTACGCCGCCCGCCGCGAGATCACGCAGACGGTGACCATGCGCCAGGTGACCAATGTGATCATGGCCGCGCCCATGCCCGTGGCTGTCAGCGTCCCCGCCGACGCCCGCGTCATTCCTCAGGGCCTGACGCCCGAAGAAGCGGTGGTGGCGGAGACTATCGGCGTAGCCGAACGCGCCCTCATCATCTCTCACGAGATCATTCAGCCGGGCGAAAGCTACACCGTCACCAGCTCTGTCAGCTTTGCCACCGAATCGCAGTTGCGCAGCGACAGCACGGTCTACGCTCCCGACATCAAAGAGCGCTATTTGCAGTTGCCCGACACCGTGCCGCAGCGCGTGTTCGATCTGGCGGACGAGGTCGCCTCGGGCTACGATAATCCCTATGACATCGCCAAGGCGGTGGAAGCGTATGTGCGCACCTACACCTATAACGACCAGATTCCCGGCCCGGCGCCAGATCAGGATGCTGCCGATTATTTTCTTTTCGATGAGAAGCAGGGCTATTGCGATTATTACGCCACCAGCATGGCGGTGATGCTGCGGCATCTGGGCATTCCAACGCGGCTGGCGCAGGGCTACGCTACGGGCGAATTCGATCCCCTTATGGGCAGCTATCGTTTGCTTGAGAAGGACGCCCACACCTGGGTGGAGGTGTTTTTCCCCACTTATGGCTGGATACAATTCGAGCCCACTGCTTCTGAACCCGTATTCGAGCGGCAGTCTGAGGCGGTCATTCCGCCTGAACCGGGAGGCCGCACCTCGGTTTCGGATATGAACAAACAGGAAGAAGAAGATCGTAATATCCCGGTTCCCGAGGAAGAATTGCCCAAGACCGGGATTGTGGGCGCATCGCAGGGGGCGTGGCAGCGCATAGCAGCCAATCTGGGCGTTATCCTGGTGGCGTTGGCGATTGCGGGCCTGGCGATTGTGGGCGTCTTGTTGTGGCGGTTGCTGCAAACGCCCGCCCGCAGCGCCAATACTCGCTTCCGCAGAGCGCCGTCTCCGGATTTTGTCGAGCGTCTGTGGGATCGGCTTCTGTGGTGGGGCGGGCGATTGGGCGTGCCCGAACAGGCCAGCCTGACGCCTATGGAGCAGGCCGCGGCCTTTGCCCGCACCCTGCCGCATGTCTCGCAGGATGTCACAGCCCTGGCGCAGTTGTATGCCCGGGATCAGTACAGCCCTCATCCCCTGCAGGCAGATGATCTCAATGATGCGCAGTTTGTGTGGCTGAAGCTGCGGAGTCAGTTCATGCGGGCCTGGCTGGATCGCCGGTTCCAGTTCCGCCATCGCATTCGTTTTTGGGGATAGGCGATCGATCGGGCTTCAGACGTAACTACTAAGGTCTCGCCGCCACTTTTTGCCACGAAAACACGAAGAAGATGAAGGCGCGAAGTATTTTTCTTTATTTTTCCCTTCGAGCCTTCGAAAAAACTTCGAGCCTTCGTGGCTTCTTGTGGCCCAAAATCAAGTACGTTAGCAGTTACCTGATTTTGTTGCCGACAGGTTGGCTGTTACGCCATCAATCTGTTTTTATTGCGCCAGCAGCCAATCCGCCAGGCTGTCTTCTGAATCCACCGGGCCCACATAGGCCAGCGACAGTTTTTGCGGTTGCCAGAGGCGTTGCGCTATCGTCTGGATATCGGCCGCTGTGACCGCCTCGATTTGCGCCACAGCCTGATCCAGTGAGAGGGGATCCGCGCCCGTGGCCAGTTGCTGGCCCCACCAGGCCGCCACGCCCATGGGATCCTCGCTGGCCAGCTCGGTGCGGCCTCGCAGATATTCCTTGAATCGGGCCAGTTCCGCCTCGGGGACAGGGCGCTCCTGCAACTCCCGCCATACG
>WGCR01000599.1 GCA_015493675.1 Anaerolineae bacterium | reverse complement strand
GTGTGCAGCGCCACGGCCAGAGCATCGGGGATGGAGTGGCAGAGGTGGATAAACTCGATGGTAAATGGCCCCACCTCCAGCCTGCTGTTTTCGTCGATCACCCGCAGATCGACTTTTTCCTGCAACTTGTGCTCTTTTAGTTTGTTGCGCACCAGGCCCAGCGTCAACGCTGCGCTGTAAACCGGCGCCTGCACCTCTTTCAAGAAAAACGGCAGTCCGCCGATGTGATCCTCGTGTCCGTGGGTAAGGATAATGGCTTTCAGTTTGTCGGCATTATCGGCAAGATAACTGATGTCGGGAATGACGATGTCGATGCCCGGCATGTCCTCTTCTGGAAACATCAGCCCCGCATCCACCAGGATAATGGTGTCGTCATATTCATACACCATCATATTCTTGCCGAACTCCCCCAGGCCTCCCAGGGGGATGATTCGAAGCGCTGAACTTTTTGAGTCGTAAGTGGTCAAGATTTTTCCTCTTTCTCGGTCAGGGATGATCGGCGTTCGGAGGCGGGAGCGTGCGTACACGCGTTCCTGCCTGTGGCGCTACGATCATTGGCTCGGGGATAAATTTAGCGCCGATGACGGCGTTCGTTTCAGAAAAGGCTCAACTGCTCGGGATCGTCATCATCCTGCGCCCGAGTCGCTCGCTGCGCCCGCACCCGATCCAGCAAATCGGGTATCTGCGCAAAGTCGGCGATCATATCCTGCATCCAGTTGGGGTTGCGCAAGGCTGCGGCCGGGTGGAACATGGGCGCAACAGCCCGATCATCCCGGATAAGGGGTTGACCATGCACTCGCGTGATGCGGGCGGTAGGGGGAAAGAATTGCGCCATGGAAAAACGCCCCAGGGTGATGATCACCAGAGGATCGATGAAGGCGATCTGTTGATGAAGCCAGGGGAGGCAGGACTCGATTTCCAGGGGAAGCGGATCGCGATTGGAGGGGGGGCGGCATTTGACCACATTGGTGATATACACATCCTCGCGCGTGAGTTGAATTTCCGCCAGCAATTTTTCCAGCAGCCGCCCCGAAGCGCCCACAAAGGGTCTGCCCTGACGATCCTCATGATAACCGGGCGCTTCGCCAATGAACATGATTTCGGCGTCGGCGGGCCCCTCACCGGGAACGGCATGGGTGCGCAGCCGTCCCAACGGGCATTTTTGACAGGAGCGGATCTGCTCCGCAAGGTGTTGCAGGGAATTCTCGGACGACATCATTGGACTCCGGAAAAGCTCAGGCGGGCGGGGAAAGTGAAAAACGCCGCCACCGCATTTGCAAATCAGCCTCGATGGCTGTCAACTCAGCCTGCAATGCTTCAGAGACCAGGGTGGGGCGGGTCATGATGATGGCGTCTTCGCCATTATCGTTATAGTAATGATAGCGAATGCCTGCGACCTCGAAACCGCGGCGCAAATACATTTTTTGGGCGGGATAATTGGAGGCCCGAACTTCCAGCGTCGCTTCGGTGCAACCCAGCTTTTCACCCTTGATAAGCAATTGGATGAGCAGATAGCTGCCCAGTTTGCGTCCCTGATAGTCGGGATGTGTGGCAATCGTGGAAATATGTGCACTTTTATCCATCTGCCAAACACCGCCATAAGCCAGAATAGGCGGCAGATCGGGATGCGTCGGGCGCAAAACGTAGTAATGCGACCAGGGATTGGCGGTGATCTCCCGGTGGTAGATGCCACTGGTCCACATGGCCGAAAATACGCGGCGCTCGATGCGCATGACTTCGGGAATATCCGCCACAGTCATGGGGTCGAAGATAAAAGGCAGATCGGGCATGGGTCAGGCGAGAGAAACGGTGTTGGGCTCCTTGCCTTCGAGAAGTTGTTTGATGACCGGCCCCATGGCGTAAATAAGGAACATGATGTACAGCACCTGCAAAATGGGCTTGAACGCCAGGGCAAAGACGGTCATGCTGCCGAACATGGTAGCGGCCAGGGCCAGAGAGATGGCCTGGGAGCTGGCTGTGGCCCCCAGAATCAAGATCATTCCCTGAGCGTAGTTTAGTTTGAACAGTTTGGCGGCGCCCAGCGACAGCAGGGTCTGGATGATGTAGTAAATGAACAGCGCCAGGGCGACCTGAAGAAAAACGATGGGATGTCCTGCAACCTGGTGGGCGACTTTGGCCACCGAAAAGAAAATAATGAGCAAGATGCCCAGAGATGAAACGCCCGGGAAGTACTTCTTGATGCCCATGAAATAGGGCATTCCCTTTTTATCGATGATAGCCCGCCGGGTGAGATAGCCAAAAATCAGGGGGATGAGGATGAAAAGCAGCAGATTCAGAATCAGTCTTTTGGCGTCGATGGGGATGAGCGGGCCGCCGCTGAAACGAACGATGAGCGGAGACAAAAAAGGAATGAGCAGCAGCCCAATGACGGCGATAACCAGGGCGTCTTCCACACTGGCGTCGGCAATGCCGCTCCAGCCGATGAGCATGTTGGAGCAGGGGATGGCTCCCACCAGGATGATGCCCAACGCCAGCTCCGGCTCATTGGCGAAAATCGTGCGGGAGATGACAAAGGCGGTGGCGGATGCAACGAAAAAGGCGAAAAACAGGGTCAGGGAGATAAGCTTGTAATTTCGCCCCGCCTTCTTGACTTTCTCGACCGCCATGCCCGTCAGCATGGGATAAAGCATGAGGAAAACAGCGACGATGCTGATGAGCCTGATATTCAGATGTTGGACATCGAAATAAAGACCGAAAAGCAAGGCGACGATGAAATCAATGGCGACAAAAATATAGAGACGCTTTTTGATGGTTAACAGCAGTTTGCCCATGATGATGTTGGGGATGATGCGTGCGGGACAGGGAAATTAACCGAGATAAATAGGACTGAGCGCTATGGGATCATCTGTATCGCCCCTCAGCAAACGGGCCCAGGCCAGTTCAGCCAGAGCGCCCGCCCGGCGCACAGCCAGGGCTGGTGGGAGGATGATGGCATCCCCGCCCCATTTTGCGGCCAACAGCGCTTTGTCCTCCGAACTCAATTCGCCGACGAACAGCAGGGGAGATGGCAGCCGGGGCAGAAGCGATGGCAATTTGTCCAGGCCGAACTCAGTGAGACGTCGGGGCTGCGGATCATCCGGGGCGTACACCGCCCAACAGTAGCGCCCGCGGCCCGCGGCCACCACTGCGCACAGCGCCCGGCCCGCAGGCAGATGCGGATAGGCCAGCGCATCCAGCGTGGGGACGCCGATGAGGGGGAGATCGCGGGCCAGAACGACGCCTTTAGCGTAGCTAAGGGCAATGCGCGTGCCGGTGTAAGACCCGGGGCCGATGCCGATGGCCAGTGCGGTCAGGTCAGCAGGCGCAACGCCAGCCAGCCGCAGCAGGTTGTCCACCTGAGGAGCCAGTTCCACTGTATGACGTCTATCCGAACGCCAGTTCAGCTCGGCAACGACAGACTGGCCGTCATACAGGGCGATGGAAGCGTATTGGGTGGCGGTGTCAAGGGCAAGAAGCATGGGATATCAGCAATCAGGCGGGGCGATGATCTTGAATGGTGATCTGTCTGCGATCTTCGCCAGCGTGTTCAAAATACACATCAATGCGCTCATCGGGCAACAGCGGGCGGATGCGATCGGCCCATTCGATGACCACAATGCCTTCATCGAACAGATCCTCCAGGCCCAGCGCCATAGCCTCGGGCACGGCGTCGTGCAGGCGGTAAACGTCTACGTGGAAGAATTTGCCACCGCCGGGCAGATCATATTCGTTGATAAGCGTGAAGGTGGGGCTGGTGACAGGCCCGGTAATGTCCAACGCCCGGGCCAATGCCTGGGTGAAAAGGGTTTTGCCCGCTCCCAAATCGCCATACAAAGCGATGACTACGGGAGAAGCCAGCGTCCGGGCCAGCTCGCGAGCTCGGGAACGGGTGGCCTCGGGCGTATCGCAGAGAAATGTCTGAGGCATACGTTGATTTTAGCGAATTGCAGGGGATAAAACAAACCCCCGCTGTCTGCGAGGGTCAATAAGAAGAAGTTCAGGTGACAGTCACTTTACATCCAAAAGCTGCTTGCATGGCAACGCGTCGCCGGCTGTCGGCGATGAAAAGAACGTGGCTGTCACCCAAAGGCGTCAATTGGGAATGATGGTGACTTTGCGAGAGTCGCCCTCGCCCACGCTTTCCGTGCGAACATCCTCGCGATCGCGCAAGGCCAGGTGGATGAGGCGGCGTTCCCGCGACGGCATGGGTTCCAGAATGATGGTGCGGCCCTCGCTCACGGCCCGGTCTGCCATGTTGCGGGCCAGGCGTTGCAGGCTTTGCTCGCGGCGCTGCTTGTAATTTTCCACATCCACTTCGATGCGATACCAGCGATGGGTCTGCTGATTCACCACCAATCGGGTGAGATACTGAAACGCATCTAGCGTTTCGGCTCGGCGGCCAATGAGAATACCCAGGTCCTCGCCGGTGATGTTGAGACGATAGATGGTCTCATCCTCGCCCGCGAGCATCTGCGTCTCGACACCAGCTTTCAAGGCCATGCGATCCAGCAGTCCTTGCAAAAATCCAGCGCTGATCGTCAACACCTGGTCTGCTTCGCTGTTGGAGGAGACAACCTCGGGCTCGGGACTGATGACCGTGTCAGGAGACGCCTCGGACTCATCAGATGCTTCAGCGGCATCCGCAGGCTGCGGTGCGGCAGTTTCGGGCGTTTCTTCCGCCCTGGGCGTGATGCGCACCACTGCCGATTTGCCCCCCACGCCGAAGACGCCTGAACGGCCTTCATCGAGGATTTCGATGACAGCATCCTCTTGGGAGAGTTCCAGGGCATTCAGCCCTTTGGTAATGGCTTCTTTGACTGTGCGCGCTTCAAATTCAGGCATAATGGCTTTTCGTCAAACGTGTGATAGAGAAGAAAACGCTAACGTTTGCGACGACGTTTGCGTTTGGCCTGCGTAGATTTGGCCGGCGCAGCAGATGACTTGGAGGAGGCGTCCTTGAACTCGGCATCCTCGATAGTTTCGGAGGCGCTTTTGCTTGCCACCGCCTTGACGCCGTCGAGTTTGAGCTGGCCTTCCCACTTGTGCGCCTGCCGATTTACATAGAGCTGCTGCGCCAGGGCAAAGGTATTGCTGACCACCCAGTAAAGGCTGAGGCCTGCCGGCACCTGCAGGGCGAACCAGACAAACATCAGGGTCATGATCCAGGTCATGGAGCCCATCATGCCCGCTGCGGGGTTGCTGTCATCCTGTTTGGGCTGGGCCTGCTGGGTGTACTTGGTCATGGCGAACTGGGTAATCGCCAGCAGGGCGGGCAAGACCAGATAGGGCCAGATGTCAGGCTGCATCAACTTTTGCAGCGTGAAGTCCTGTGTCAGCCAGGACATCCCCTGCCTGTACTCAGGCCTGGAGATATCGGGGATAAAGTACCAGGCGGCATTGTCGATGCGCCCCTGGGCAGCCAGTCCGATAAGTGCATAGTAGAATGCAAACAGGATGGGCATTTGCAACAGCGTAGGCAAGCATCCGGCCATTTGGGCCTTCATAATGCCTGCATCCTGTTGCAACTTCATCTGCTCTTCCTGCTGCTTCTTTTTGTCGTGAGCGTATTTCTTTTTTATCTTGTCCAATTCAGGCTGCAAGATTTTCATCTTGGCCTGCGCCTCCTTCATGGACCGCATCTGTTTGATGCCCAGAGGCAGTAGCAGCAGCCTGATAAGCAATGCCACGAGAATGATCGACCAGCCCCAGGCGTTGGGTTCGCCGAACAGGGGGACCAGCAGCTTATCGTGGAAGAAGACGATCAGGGCGCGCAGGGGGGCGGCCAGCGGTTCAAAGATGCCCGGTTTATACGCCCCTGTCTCAGGGTCTACGCCGCCGCATCCACTCAGAAGAATTGCTGCCAGAACCAGGACAAGCAGAAGGATAAGAATTCGTTTTTTCGATCGTGTCACGCTGTTTTCCGTCCAGTAGTGATATGTGCGGGATCGGGCCCGCCAAAATCAGGAATGATTGTACTGATGAGGGTGGTCATCCAGCTTTTCCGGCACCGGGTCATAGCCGCCTTCATGAAAAGGCGTGCAGCGGGCAATACGCTTGGCTCCCATCCATCCACCTTTGATCACACCAAAGCGCTCAACAGCTTCGTAAGTGTAGTGCGAGCAGGTGGGTGTGTAGATGCAGTTACTCCCCAACATTGGCGAGAGAACTATCTGATAAAAGCGGATGAGTTTAAGAAAGAGCTTCTTGATCATGCTGCGAATAGGAGGCGGGCTTTACATCTTTCAGCAATCCAGCCTGGGCCAACAAGTGCTCACAGGCCGCCTGAACGTCCTGGAAGGTGGCATTGGCGACAGGGCGTCGGGCGATGCACACGACATCCCGGCCAGGGAGGATGTCATCCCAACGAAGCCGCACGGCCTCACGCATGAGCCGACGCACCCGGTTGCGTTTGACGGCATTGCCGATGCGTTTGCTGGCGGTAAAACCGAAGCGGCTATAGGGAAGACTGTTGGGCAGGGCAACCAGGATAATCAGACGGTGCTTGACACTGCGTCCCTGGCGTCTTACCTGCTGAAAGCGGCCTTTATCCCGAAGGCGATATTGCCGGCGCACGGAATCGTCAGAAAGTTAGACGGTCAAGCGTTTGCGACCGCGCAGGCGGCGCCGTTTGAGGACGTTGCGTCCACCGGTGGTTTTCATGCGGGCCCGAAAGCCGTGGGTCTTGGCGCGTTTGCGCACTTTGGGTTGCCAGGTTCGTTTTGGCATAATGACACTTCCTTTTATTTATGAGGTGCGGGCGAAAAAGGCCCGAAAAGCGGCAAAAAAGGAGGGAAGGCCGGAGACCTCCCCTACATTGAGGCGACTAGCAATTATACATCCGATCAGGAGGCATCGCAAAAATCGAATCGGATCAGATCACGATCTTTGTGCCTGGCGCATCGCCCATCAGCGCCGCCCGCAGCCTATTTTCCGACATCATCGAGAAAAGCTGCACATCCATGCCCGCCCGAATGCGATCTTTCGCCCGGAGGATCTCTTTGAGCTTGCCTGCCATGGCCCCGCTTACATCCAGGTCGCGGCCAGAGAGCGCGATATCATCCAACTGGCTCAGTCTGAGCCGGGAGATGGGGCGGGCGGCGGGATTTTTACGCGGATCGGCGCTGAAAACGCCCTCCACGTCGGTAGCGAAGAACAGTCGATCGGCCTGAAAGTAACGAGCCAGGTCCACGCTGATGGCGTCGCCGCCGTAAACGCTGAACCCCACCGCGGCATCGGCCAGCATATCGCCGCCCAGCACCGGCGTCATGCCGATGCGCAAAAATCCGGCCACGGGTTCGAAGAATTGTTGACGGATGTAAAAATTCTCTGCGGTCATGTTGGAGCTGGGAAGCATGAGCACCGCGGGGATGCCCGCGTCTTGCAAGGCGGCCACAATGGCGTTGCGCAGGAGCATGACCTGGCTTTGTGTTTTCGAGAAGGGCAAGAGCTGATCGGGCGATTGAAACCCGCGATGAAGCTGATGTTGGAGCACAGGGATGTGCCCATAAGAGCCCACCCCGTGCACCAGGATCAGATCATCGAGCAGCCCGTCATCCATACAAGTGCGGATTTCGCGGGCGATGTGGGTCAGCAATTCCGTGCGCAGGGAATCGGGGCGGGACTTATCGGTGAGCAGCGCGCCGCCCAATTTGAGAATGGTAGTCATTTTGTTCACATAAAGACGCGTCTAGAGCCTGTTATGAACTTCTCGCCAATTTCCAGGCGTTTTCGTATCGATGGCCTTTTGATTCGCCGCTGATGACGCTGAACAGTCGGATTGGCGCGGATTTTCGTAACTGCTAAGGTCGTTTTCGAGTGAACGAACCTGTCAGGTTTGAGTGGAAAAAGACAACCTCATGGCATACGTTAGCAGTTACGGATTTTCGCAGAAAACTATACAGGTATCCCGCACAACGCTTTGCCACGAAGGCGCGAAGGTTTAAGAAGACACGAAGAAAACCTTCTATTTTCCCCTTCGTGTCTTTGTGGTTTTTGCCTCGTTATGAAAGGGTAGGTGTGTAGTTACCCGTGAAATTC
>WGCR01000598.1 GCA_015493675.1 Anaerolineae bacterium | reverse complement strand
GGTTTTGGACGGCGCAGGCCGTCCACTGGCCGTAGGCCTAAAGCGTCCGACTTCAGTCGGCGAAGACAGCGTTGCAACGCTTCAACCGAAAAAGGACGCACCCAAATGCAAATTTGCCTCCAAATTGGAACGCATCCGATTGGTTAGAGACAGTTGCCAAATTTTTCTCCCTCATCTATGATTATCCTGTTACTCAACAATTTTTCACACCCGACTCACAAGGAGTTACAGGAATGACTGGACGTACTGTTACGCTATTGGATAAAGCCACTTTCACCGTTTTGGGCGATCCCGTTCAGGTGGGGCGGCAAGCTCCCGCCGCCGCGGGCCGCACCAGCGGTTTCAGCACGGATACATTCGATGTTATCAACGACACTCGGGGAAAAATCCGGGTGCTTGTCTTTGTTCCCAGTTTGAATACGGGCATTTGCTCCTCTCAGGCCCGCAAATTCAATGAAGTCTTCGAAGGTAATGACAACGTTGTGGCCGTTACCATCAGCGCCGATTTGCCCTTCGTGCAGGAGCAGTGGTGCGGCGCCGAGGGCCTGGATGATGCGGTCATGGTCTCGGATCATTATGATATGGCAGTTTCTGACGCCTATGGCGCGCATATCAAAGAACTGCGGCTGAGCCAGCGCTGCGTCGTGGTGGTGGATGCCGAAGGCATCGTGCGTTACACCGAATACTGCCCCGAAATCGCCATGCACCCCGATTATGATGCAGCGGTGGCGGCGGTGGAAGCGCTGCTGTAAGATGCTGTAGAAAATCCCGGTCTGCTTCCGGGCCGGGATTTCATCCTTTTTTCTCAGGTTTCGTCCATTCTTTTATCGTATATCTTTTATCCCAGTTATTTTTCGACAAGGAGTTGAGCCTTGGACGATAAAAAAGAAGATCTATCTCCTATTCTTTCGCCAGATGAAAAGGCCCGGCATCGCGGTCGCTTGGGACTTGCCATCCCCTGGGAGCATATGCCCTGGTGGGTGATTATTATTGCAATTATCGCCATCCTGGTATTTTTTTCCATTTTTCGTAATGAGTATTATCAGAACGCCTTTTATTTCATCTTCGATTTTCCATGGAACCAGGATGTTGTCCAGAATATCTCGGGCACAAAAATCGATAAGGATGGCAGTTGGTCCTATACGCTGAGCACGCCGCTGGACCCCGGCGAATACACCTATCGGATCGAGTATTACGGTGAGGACAAGGTGCTGTTGGGCGAAGGGGATGTGTATAAATTCAGCATTCCCAAGGATGCCCCGGAAGTCGCACAGCCTCCTCTGGCGCCCTCGCCCGAAGCGTATGTAGCGATCAGCACGTCGACGCCCACGCTGGCGGGCAAGGCTCCGCCAGGCACGAAGAACGTCATCATTATCGATGATTTCCACGGCAAACCCCTGCGCATTCTGAAGCGCATCTGGAATGCCCGCGGCGTGATGATGACCATCAAGGTTACGATTATTTCGTTCCTGGTGGCATTGGTGTTGGGGCTTGCTTTTGGCGTCATGCGCGTCGCCGATGGCTCTCCTGATCTGCGGGTCAAGGCCTGGCGGCGATTGGCCTATGGCCTGGCGCTGTTCGTTTTGGTCATGGTGGTGATGCCCGAATGGCGGACGATCACCGGGGCTATCAGCGTTTTTCTGGCGATCGAGGCCACTTTCTTCCTGCTGCCTGCCATGCCCTACACTTTCTCCACGCTCTATGTCGAGATCGTACGCGGCGTGCCCATGCTGGTCATTATCCTCTACATGGGCTTTGCAGTGACGCCCGCCATCCGCAATGCCACCGGCGGCAATGTCGACCTGCGAGGGCTTCCTGCGGCTATCATCGGCCTTTCGTTTGGCTACGGCGCCTACATGGCCGAAGTCTTCCGGGCCGGCATTCAATCTATCCCCAAGGGGCAGATGGAGGCGGCCCGCTCCATTGGCATGACCTATTTCCAGGCCATGCGCCTGGTCATCCTGCCTCAGGCCGTGCGTTTGGTGTTGCCGCCGTTGGGCAATAACCTCATCGCCATGCTCAAGGACACCTCGTTGATTTCGGTCATCGCCCTGCCCGAGATGCTGCAATCGGGCCGGTTGTGGATTTCCCGCAACTTCCGGGCCTTCGAGGGCTACAACTCAGTCATGATCCTTTATCTGATTATGACCTTGTTCCTCTCATTGATGGTGCGAGCCGTGGAACGGCGATCCAAACTGCCGTCGAAATAAAATCCGGTTTCGACTGTTGCTGCGGAGGCGTCCAGCGGGCGTCTTTGGCGCCAGTTGTTTTATCAGACGTCAAACGTCAGGGAACTCTTGCATTTTGTGAGATGACGTTTGACGTCTGTCTTTTTGATGCGTTTATCTCGACTTGGCGCATAAGCGCTTTTCAATATGCCTGTTCGATTATTAAAATGGCAGCCGGGCGTGCAGACCGGCCGCTATCTGATGCGCTTCGTCCTGCTGCTGATCATGGTGCGGCTGGTGAGGGATACCAGCATCCGCATGATGTATCCCTTCCTGAACGATTATGCTCAGGGATTGGGCGTCACACTGGCGGCCGTGGGGGGACTGTTGATGTTACGCACGGCCATGGTGGCTCTGGCGCCGTTCTTCGGCCATCGGGCGGACAGGATCGGGGCTAAACCGCTGTTGATAGCCGGATTTGCGTTGCAGGGAGTGGGGCTGTTGGGATTTGGGTTTTCGTCCGGGATGTGGACGGCGGCTGTAGCGATTCTGGTGTTGGGCGTCAGTGACGCCATGACCTATCCTTTGATGCAGGCTTATATCAGTGAAAACGCCCCATTACGGCAGCAGGGGCGGGCTTTGATTACGGTGGAATACAGTTGGGCTATCACCGGCATCCTCATCCTGCCCATTATCGGCTGGCTGATTGGCAGCATGGGCTGGCAGGCCCCCTTCAAAATTCTGAGTGTTTTCAGCGGACTATCGATGTTTGTACTGGCATTTATGCTGCCTCCCAGCCATCCTAAACCCCATCATGAGCAGGTTTCCTTTATGTCTCAGATGTCCGCTATTTTGGGAGATCGTAGTGCGTTGGGGGCGGTGTTGGTCAGCGCCACCATTTTTATTGCGGCAGAGTCTTATTTTGTGACCTGGGGCGCGCATCTGGCCCGGGACTTTGATTTTTCGCCCGAGCGTATCGGGCAGGTGGCATCCGGTCTGGGCATGATGGAATTGCTGGGATCGATCATCGCCAGTTTGATCATTGACCGCGTGGGCAAACGTCGCGGGGTGATGGCGGGCGTGATCTTTTTCCTCTTTGCACTGGTTGCGCTGATTGGATTGAATCACTCTCTGTGGGCGACGCTCATCGGCATGGGCCTCATCTCCATTGCCATCGAGTACAGTATCGTCTCGACGATCCCCCTGATGGCCATCCAGCGGCCAGCGAATCGGGCCACGGTATTGGCGCTGGGGGCCATGGCCGGGGCGCTGACGCGTAGCGTCTCCGATCCGCTGGCCACCTGGCTGCTTGAATATCACGGCTATCTTGCAGCCATGGCGTATAGTTTTCTGGCGTTGATTGTGGCTTTGGCGCTGCTCTGGGGCTGGGTGCAGGAACGGGGCGGCAATCAGGTTGCCGTCAGCCAGTGAAGGCCTGTCCTGAGCTGTTCATCCGATTTCCATTGGCGTCTGTTCTCAACTATTTTCAATAAAATAGACCTCCTGGAGGTAAGGTCGGGCGCTGAAGTCAATGTCTCGACAGGAGCGCCAGGCAGCCAGCCAATGCAGGTGATCCCCCACCTCCGGGAGGTTACGATGAAGCTGTTCCATGGCTTCAGTCTATTTTTCCCAATCTTGCAGCATCTGCACGATCAGACGCACGCCAAAGGCTGCCGCGCCCGCGGGATACATCGGCCGCGGCTTCTTGGTCCAGCCCATCCCGGCGATATCCAGATGCGCCCAGGAGTAATCCTCGATAAAATGCTGCAGGAACTTGGCGCTGGTGCTGACGCCCGCGCCCCGATCTGGCGCGGTGCTGTTCTTCACGTCCGCAAAATCGCTCTTGATATAGTCCTTGTACTCGTCGAACATAGGCATCGGCCACAGCCGCTCGCCCGTAGCCTCGGCCGCGGCCAGCAGCCGGGCCTTCAGCGCCTCATCCTCGGTGAACAGGCCCGCGGCCTGCTGTCCCAGCGCCACGCTGATCGCGCCCGTCAGCGTCGCCTGATCGATGACCGCATCCGCGTGGTAGCGCCCGGCGTAGGCCAGGGCGTCGGCCAGGATCATGCGTCCCTCCGCGTCGGTGGAGATGACCTCCATCGTCTTGCCGGTCATGCCCTTGTACACATCGCCCGGCTTCTGGGCGTGGCCGTTGATCATATTCTCGACCATCGGCGTCAGGCCCACCACGTGCAGGGGCAGGTTCAGCAGCGCCACAGCCCGCAGGGTCGCCAGCACATTGGCGGCGCCGCTCATGTCGTATTTCATCTTCCACATACCGTCGGTGCGCTTCAGCGAATAGCCGCCCGTGTCGAAGGTGACGCCTTTGCCCACCAGCACGATGGTGGGAAGCTCGTCGGCTCTGTCCTTGTTGTGCTCCAGAATGATGAACTTGGGCGGCTCATCGCTGCCCTTGGCCACGGCCAGCAGGATGTTCATGCCCAGTTCCTCCATCTCGCCCCATTCCATGATGCGGATGTCCAGGCCCGTTTCCTCGGCCATCTCCATGGCGCGAGCCGTCACCCAGCTCGGCGTGGCGATGTTGGAGGGCGTGGCTGCCAGGTCGCGGGAGAAGATAGCGCTCTCGGCGATGATGCGCCCGATCTGTGCGCCCGTCTCCAGCAGGGCGATGTTGTCGGCGTTGAACTCGACCACCGTCAGGGTCTCCACCCGCGGTTGGTCACCGCCGTTACTGCGCTGGGCGGGCATCTCATAGCTTTCCAGCAGGGACGCCTCCACCAGGGCCTGCGCCGCCTCGATGGGGTCCATACCGCCGATGCCTGCGCCGTGCACGATGGTGGCGACATGTTTCGCGCCCGTCTTTTTGGCCGCGCTGATGGCTTTGGCTGCGGCGATGCGGGCGTTCTTGCCGTCAAACGCGTCCACTGAGCCCAGGCCCACGATAAGCACCCGTGGCGTCGGCAGCTTGCCCAGGGTGTAGAGCAGCGTGGTCTTGCCCAGCTCGCCTGAGCAATCCCCCAGGGCGATGAGCTGGCTGATCTGCCCGTCCAGGGCCTTGTCCACCGCGCCGGTAGCGCCAGCGGGCGAGGTCACGCCCTCGAACAGATTGACGATGACCAGATCGGCCTCGGTTTCGAGGATATTGCCTTGTTTGATTTCGATTTGCATATCGTGTCACTCCTTTGTGATGAAATTTGTGTCCGGGACCGGGGACGGAAAACCGATGACCGATCCTTCAGTGACCTTTCTTCCCCCTGATTGTACTCTGCTTCCTGCACTTTCGTCTATCTGATCATAGACCTCCGGGAGGTGGGGCGAACGCGGTCGGGGAGAAAGCTAACGATCGGGGCAGGCGGGCCGGTGGCGATCAACCGGAAGGCGATCCCCCGCCTCTCGGAGATACAGACGCGCGCGGCAGGGCCCCCCCCTCAGTATTCGAAGTCTCCAGAGGCCAGGGACGACCACACGAAAACCGATGATGTCGTTGCAGTCATTCGGAAGATCGCGAGTGCGACAGGCGTAGCGATCGTAGCGCAGATCGTGATAGAAGGAGCCGCCACGCACCACGCGATTATAGCACACAGCTTGCATTCCCCACCCAAATAGCATACAATGCACTCACACCCGGCGCAGGTTGCCGGGGATTTTTGTGCCTCTAACAGGACGATAGCCGATGGACCACAGACGATGGAACAACGCAACTGTCGTCTCCCGTCCACCGTCTATCGTCATTTTTCTTTATCTCTATCTCTGTGTAACTCAGTATTCCTCCCATGCCCGAATATCGAAACGACATCCGCAACATCGCCATCATCGCCCACGTGGACCACGGCAAGACCACCCTGGTCGACGGCATGTTGCGCCAGACCCACGTCTTCCACAGCAATCAACAGGTCGCGGAACGCGTCCTCGACTCCAATGACCTGGAGCGGGAGCGCGGCATCACCATCCTGGCCAAGAACACCGGCATCCAGTACAAAGGCGTCACCATCAACATCGTGGACACCCCCGGCCACGCCGATTTCGGCGGCGAGGTGGAGCGGGTGATGAACATGGTCGATGGCGTGCTGCTGCTGGTGGATGCGGTGGAAGGCCCCATGCCCCAGACCCGCTTCGTCCTGCGCCAGGCCATCGAGAAAGGCCACAAGGCCATCGTGGTGGTCAACAAAATCGACCGGCCCGCGGCCCGGCCCGAAGAAGTCGTCAACGAAACCTTCGATCTCTTCATCGACCAGGGTGCCAGCGACGAGCAGACCGATTTCCCCATCATCTACACCATCGCCCTGGAAGGCCGGGCCGGATACGAGCCCGACCAGCTTCAGGACGACCTCACGCCCCTGTTC
>WGCR01000597.1 GCA_015493675.1 Anaerolineae bacterium | reverse complement strand
CTGATGGTGGCCACCGAGTTCACGGGCGCCGACGGCAAGCCCGATGCCGTCACTGCCAAGGCCGTGGCCCAGGCCGCGCTCAAAAAGCGGCTGATGCTGCTCACCTGCGGCACCTACGGCAACGTCATCCGCTGGATTCCGCCCCTCATCGTCACCCGCGAGCAACTGGACGAGGGTCTGGATATCTTCGCCCGGGCGCTGGCGGATGTGGCTGGATAAGCTAAATCTGACAGGCGCTTTGATATCTTGCGAAAGCATCAAGTGACTGTCAGCTTCTATCAACAAAAACGGCCCTCCGTCGTATCAACATTCTGCTGCTGGCGCTGTTTGCCCTGAACACCGTCGTCATCTCGGCGATACTGCTTTCAGGGCAAACGCCGCCGGTGCTGCTGTTTTTGCTGGTGACGTTTCTGCCTTTCACCGTCGCCATTCTGTACGCGGGCGGGCGTCTGGGCTGGAAGGGGATGTAGATGATGCTGGGGGCGGCGCTGGCGGGTTTCTTCGCCATGTTGTCCTGGGTGTTGTGGGGATGGCTGACGATGGGACGGCCTGTTTGTCTGTAATCTGTGACAAAAGTCATTGTAAAAGCGGTAGAAATCCCACAAAATAAGAAAAGTCACCTACTTCAGCCTTCTTTGAATTGACGGAGGTCGCTATGTTCAATCAGATTCTTGTCCCTATCGATGGTTCCAGTGACAGTTGGGTGGCTGTGGATCATGCTATTTCGCTGGCCAGGGAGGAGCAGGCAAAACTTCTGGGCCTTTACATTGCCGACGAACGCATGATTTACGCTCCCTGTTGGTCAGTCGCAGGCACGATGGATCCTTTGTCGCCAGATTGCGATCCGCTACTGCTGGAACATGCCGAGGATTTACGTCGGCAGATTCGCGAGCAGGGCGAAAAAGCACTGAGAGATTTGCGTCAGCGCAGCCAGGTGGCGAATGTGGATGTCGAAACCTATTTTGAGGCGGGCATCGTCTCTCAAATCATCCTGGATTATGCCAAACAGGTTGACCTCATTGTGATGGGACGGCATGGCGCGGGCGGGCGCTGGAGCGGCCCCCTGCTGGGCTCCACTTTCGAGGCTGTGGCCCGACATGCTCCTGTGCCTGTACTGGCAACGGTCAATGATCCCCGTCCGCTGCATACGTTGCTGGTGGCCTACGATGGCAGCGATCGGGCCAAACAGGCCCTGGACATTGCTCTGCACCTGGTCGAAGGCTCCGACCGACAGTTGATCATCCTGACGGTGGATGATGGACATGATGATCGCCCGGCCGCCAGTTTCGAAGCGGCGGCCCTGGCCAAAGAACGGGGCATTGACGCCAAGCGACTGCTGGTGAAAGGACATGCCGCTGAGAAAATCCTGAACACCGCCCAGGAAGAGGATTGCGATCTCATCCTTCTGGGCGCTTACGGGCGCAGTCGTTTTCTGTCCGCGTTATTTGGCTCCACAGTGGATGATGTGGTCCATAACGCCACCACCCCCGTGCTGATTTGCAGATGAGCCAGCGGATGTCACAACGTCGTCATCTCTCAAACGAAATTCTAAGGCTCGACCAAGGATTTGCTAACGAATGGCGTTTATTCTGAAATCAGTCTGGCTCGACAGGAATTCAGGGGGTCTCCCTACCTCCGGGAGGTGGACGAGTAGCTTTTGGCTTGGCCGGGCGGTTTTGTCCACCTCCCGGAGGTCAAAAAAAGCAGCCCCCCCCTGAAATCCAAAAGAGCCATCAGTCTTTCTCTGACCCCAAAATACGCCAATTCGATGGCTAAGAGGAGTTTGCTTCATGACGTTCAATCGACAGTCGAACAATCAATCGAATAATCAGAAAGATCAGAAAACGCCATCCCGCCCGCCCGGTTGGTCTTCCTCCTGGTTTTGGTGGGTGCTCTTGCTGTCTCTGCTGGTCTGGAATGTATTTGTGCTGTGGCCCACCGGCGGCGGGCAGCCTATCTCCGCAGATATCCCTTACTCTGAGCTCATTCAGCAGGTGAAGGCGGATAATGTGATGCAGGTGGAAATCCAGGGCGATCGGATTCAGGGCGATTTCAAGAACCCGGTGCCCTGGACGCCCGAAGAAAAGACGATGTGGACCGAATTGCTGGCCATGCAGGGGAAACCGACGCCCGCAACCACCCCCACGGCTACGCCCACAGCCAAACCGATCGAAGTGGGCCATTTCCGCACGGTTTTCCCGTCCGTTGTGGGCGATCCCGACCTGATGACATTGTTGAAGGAGCAAAATGTCAAGGTCGTGGTTAAATCCGCGTCCACGCCCTGGCTGACCACGATGTTGATCGAGTGGCTGCCTTTGTTGTTGTTCTTTGTGCTCCTGTTCTGGATGGCCAACAAGGGCATGATGAATCAGGCCGGCGGCATGTTCAATTTTGGCAAATCCAGGGCCCGCAAACTGGAAGGAGAAGCCACCGGCGTTACCTTCGATGATGTGGCTGGCGCAGAAGAGGCCAAACGCGACCTGATGGAAGTGGTGGACTTTCTGCGCAATCCCCAGAAATATCACGACATCGGCGCCCGCATTCCCCGCGGCGTGCTGCTGGTGGGCCCTCCCGGCACCGGCAAGACCTTGATGGCCCGCGCCGTCGCCGGTGAGGCCGGCGCGCCTTTCTTCTCCATCTCCGCCTCGGAGTTCGTGGAGATGTTCGTGGGCGTGGGCGCCAGCCGGGTGCGCGATCTTTTCGCCCAGGCCAAGGCCGCTGCTCCCGCCATTATTTTCATCGACGAGCTGGATGCAGTGGGCCGCCGCCGCGGCGCTGGTCTGGGTACGGTCAACGATGAGCGCGAGCAAACCCTGAATCAGTTGCTGGTGGAGATGGACGGCTTCGACGAGCGCGAGGAAGTCATCGTGCTGGCCGCTACCAACCGGCCCGATGTGCTGGATCCGGCGCTGCTGCGCCCCGGCCGCTTCGACCGCCAGGTCACCGTGGGGCTGCCCGATTATCAGGGCCGCCTGGGCATCCTCAAGATTCACACCCGCAAGCTGAAACTGGCCGACGATGTCGATCTGGAGCTGCTGGCCGCGGCCACGCCCGGATTCAGCGGCGCCGATCTGGCCAACCTTTGCAATGAAGCAGCGTTGGTGGCGGCCCGCCAAAATCGCAACATCGTCACGATGGATGATTTCTACGAGGCGCAAGACAAGATCATCCTGGGGGGCGCCCGCACCCTGTTGCTGAGCGATGAGGACCGCCGGGTCATCGCCTATCATGAGGGCGGTCATACGCTGGTGGCCTGGTTCACCCCCGAGGCCGATCCGGTGATCAAGGTCACCATCATCCCCCGCGGCCGGGCGCTGGGCGTCACCGAGCAACTTCCGGGCAAGGATCAGTACAATCTCAGCAAGAGCTATCTGCTGGCCCGATTGGCTGTGATGCTGGGCGGTCGCACTGCCGAAGAGACCGTTTTCAAGGAGATCACCACCGGCGCCGAAAACGATCTGGTGGAGGCCACCAAACTGGCCCGTCGTATGGTCACCCGCTGGGGCATGAGCGAGCTGGGCCTGGCAGCCTTCCAGGCGGATGAAGAACAGCCCTTCCTGGGGTATGAACTGGCCGCGGACCGGGATTACAGCGAGGCCACGGCCGCCCGCATCGATCGGGCCATCCAGAATCTGCTGGAAGACCGGCATGACTACGCCCGCAAACTGTTGCACACCCATCGCGACAAGCTGGACGCCCTGGCTGAGGCCCTCTTGGCGAACGAGACCTTGACCCAGGCGCAGTTGGAGGAGATCCTCGGGCCCCGCCCCGAAGGGGCGCGACAAACGCCCGCCATGCCCGCCCAGCCCCTGCCCACCGCCAATATCGAGCATTCATAGGGCCGATGCGCCAGCGCCTGCCAGGCGTCTCCCCTCCCGTTTTTGAGATCAAATCTTCCGGCATCGATATGTCGGAAGATTTTTTATTGTTGGCGGGTGCGTTTCAATTTTGGGGGGGCGAATTTGCGGTTTCTGCCAGAACCTGCCGATTGAAATCAGGGCTGGGGGCGGCCCCACCTTTTGTTCCTCCCCCGCTCCGAGATGGGCGGGGGAGGAGATAAGGAAGTTTGATTTGGGTGTGTCCATTTTCGGTTGAGCTGCGTAGGCCGCGCGCCAGCTTGTAG
>WGCR01000596.1 GCA_015493675.1 Anaerolineae bacterium | reverse complement strand
TCGGAGATGTGTATAAGAGACAGGGGGATTGTTGGTGACCGAAAATGGGAAGACATCGCTGATGATGACCGCATCGGGCAGGGCCTCCTGCAACTTTTCCAGAAATACCTGCTCCCGATAGGATATTTCATCAGCGGAGACGCCGCCAATGGCTGTCAGATAAACCAGGTAATAGCTGGGTTGTTGGGGGTTTTCTGCGGGGAGCGGCCCGGTTTCTTCGATTTCTTCCAGCGCTTCGGTGCTGAGTTCGGCGGGATTGGGGGCGTGTCCACTCCAGCCCGCCCACCAGGAAAGCGCTTCCAGCGGCGAGAGCAGCGCCATGAGGAAGAGTAAAAACAGCAGGACGCCCAGAGCCGTCAGGGCTGTGTTTACGGCGAGATCAATCAT
The DNA here is from genome assembly GCA_015493675.1 of Anaerolineae bacterium. Classification (GTDB taxonomy): domain Bacteria; phylum Chloroflexota; class Anaerolineae; order J102; family J102; genus M2005. The sequence continues at coordinate 6,596 of WGCR01000596.1, read as the reverse complement.
GGCTGATCTCCTTTGTCTTCTGCTGAGATGCCGCCGCCAGGGCCAATTCCCGCTGTCTTTTCACATATTCCAGTACGAGATCGTCAGGTTCCTTGTATTCTGATTTTCCTGTCGTCAGTTTCAGGAACCATCGTTTGATGTCATCCAGACGCAGGAAGGAAAGAGAGCTGATAAATTCCAGCAATAGCCAGCCCAGAAGGCTGACAAGCAACGCCTGAATGACGTTGAATTGATAGGCCCGCATCACATTGATGACGAGGTTCACCATCACCCAGACGCGAAGCAAGGCGTAAAGATAATATCCCAGATGCGGCAGCAGAATCAGGAATCCAAAAATAAAGGGCGTGAAACTGGCCGCTACCAGCATCAAAACAGCTTCTGTCGCTTTGTGTTTGCCGAAAAAGAAATAGGCGAAAAACTGAATAGAAAGCGTCCAGAGGAAGATCGTGAAAATAAAAAGAAGGGTAAATGCAAGAATGGAACGAATGAATTGGGCTCGGTTGACGCGATTTGCAAACAGAACCACGCTGTTCCCGATGGTCAGGGAAAGGATCGACAGAAAGAGAATAAGGAAGCCAATCCACTGGTCATGTGTCATGCTTTGCTCCTGGCGAGGATGCAATCAGGACGGGCGAGCGGCCGCCCGCCCGTCCTGTGTGGTCAGGCTATTGGGGGCTGGGCCCGGGCATGAAGTTCAGTATCCATTTGTCGCTGGTGTAAAGGCTGAGAGAGCCGTCATCGCCAATGGCATAGGATTGGACATTCTGCAGCAGATGCAGATACTGTTGTTCCTGCTCCATCACGCCCGCGGGATCGTCACAGAACATATTGGTGATCTGCCCCTGCGTCAGTGTCAGGGAGCGATCTGTCCCGACGGTGTAGGAGCCGGCATAGTTGTTGCAGCCGGCAATGCCGTTGTAAGTGCCGGCCGGATCAAAGAAGAGGATGATCTGGGAGCCCGGCAGGATGGGCTGAGGCGCCATCTTGGCCTGTGTCATGGTCGCCAGTTGCCAGTTGATGTTGACCAAGTCCTGGCCCGGCGGTGCAGGCGTGGCCTCGGGCGTGGCCGTGGGGGGGACTTCGGTGGGAGGCAGGGGCGTTTCGGTGGGCGGCAGAGGCGTCTCCGTAGGAGATACAGGCGTCTCCGTGGGCGGCGCAGCGGTTTCTGTCGGCTCGGGCGTGGGCTGCACTTCGCCTACTTGCAAGACGATCTCATTCACGCTGGTTCCGCCGGGGCCTTGCGCCTGAAGCGTGTATTTCATTGTGCCGGCCTGGGGCGGGTAATCCACCATGGAGCCGTAGGTCGGAGCGTTGCTGTGCAGCGGGACGCCGTTGGCCAGGATGCTGACGCGTTGGACATCACCGCGCACATCCCAGTACAATGTCACCGGTTCGCCCAGTGTCAGCGAGTCCTGCGGCCGGCTGGTGAAGCTGACAATTTGCGGCGGGGTGATGGCGGAAACCTGGATGGTGAGGCTGCTGACGTCTCGGCTGCCATCAGCCAGAACGACGCCCAGGTTGTAGGTGGTGGTTTGGGGAGGACAGACCTGCTGGCTGCCCTGCGGCGCCACTTCTTTGCCTTGCCAATCCTCGCCTTCCTGGAACAGGTAGGTCTGCGCGACGTTCTGTGTATTCCAGGAGAGGTTTGTGCAGCTCCCGGCCTGAATGTGGGTATGATCGGCGGTGAACTGGACAATGGGCGAGGGAGTTGCCGTCGGCGTGGCCGTTGGCGTGGGAATGGGCGTTTCCGGCGCTGGCGCTTTGATGCCGACCCAGAGCTGGGCGAAGGGCTTGTTGTTGGCGTTGTAGAAATTCCAGAAGCCCTGATAAACGCCCGCTTGCACCGGTGCAATGAGGTTCAGTTTCAGGTCGTAGGTTTCGCCGGGACGCACGTCTGTATCGATGTAGCTGCGGCCGCCCGACATATCGGCGCCCGGTTTGTTGCCGTGGTCGAAATCGAGATAGTAGTCGGTGGTCCAGGTGCAGGCGCCGATGTTTTTCACGCGCCAGACTTTCTGGAAAGGCGCACCCGGGTCCACTACCGGCGGTTTCCGCATATTGTGATCATCATAGGTGATATCCGCCACCCATTTTATCTTGTCGGTGCATGTGGGCTCCGGCGTGGCCGTAGGTTCACCGGGCGCCGTGGGCTGGACGGGCAGATAGCGTTGGGCCAGCTCGGTGGTTTTTTGCTCCTGATCCAGTTGCGCCAGGGCGCTGTTCAGATTTTCCAGAAGTTCATCAGCGCCGGGCGGGACGGCTATGGCGTAAGATTGCTGGTGCAGGCCGCTGGCCACCACGCTGACGCCGATGAATTTATACCTGGCGGCGTTGCGCAGGGCTTTGACATAATCTATTTCCTGCTTGTTGACTTTTTCGTCGGGGCAGAGCATCCGGGTCAGGGCAATTTTCCCGATCTTGATTTTGTCGCCCTTGACGGAATATCTGGTGTTGAAAGCGTTGCATCCTGCTGATCCCGTGAGTTTTCTCTTTCCGAACAGCGCTGTCAGCTGGGTCGTATCCAATGGACGTCTGCCTTTGTCTGACGCGCCGAATGTCTGTAATTGCCAGTCGGTAAATTGCAGGGGGTTTTTATGCTGCGCCCGGAACTTCAGGGCATCAAGACCGCCGTTGTAGTACAGAATCAGCTGATCCTGATTCACTTCAGCTCGTTCCACGCCCGCCAATGCCCCCAGATAAATCGTCTCCATGGCATTGGTGGTGGGATCACAGGCTTTCTGGGTGGCAGCGCCCAGCTCGAATGTGGCTGCGTCGCCATCAACCGTGACTTTGCCAGCGTAGTTGTTGCATCCCGAAGAGCCTGACACTTCGCCCTCTTTGTTGACGTCCAGTGTGACCGTCGCATTGTCGGGAACTGGCTGGGGATGGAAGGTGTCGCCGTAGGCGTAGAGATTCCAGGTGATGTTGTTGAGTTCGACCTGGGGCCGTGCCTTGAAGATGAGCAACGGATTGCCATCTTTATCCCGGAAAACCAGCGTATCGCCTTCGATGGCGTAGTTGGCGGTTTTGACAAGATTGTCCAGGAACTGATTTTCCTGCGCCATAACGCCTTCGGGCTCGGCGCATTCTTTGCGGGTGGTGACAGGGGTGGTGACGGTGAGATTGGATTCGTTGATCTGAAGATCGGCTGAGTAGGAGTTGCAGCCTGCATTGCCGCTGATGACGGCGTTGTTGATATTGGCTGTCACGACGACGCCGGTGATGGCGGGCAGTTGGTTGCCGTCATTATCGAAGTAAACGCTGAGCGCCCAATCGGAGCCCTGCAAGGGCTTATCGGTGAGCGGTTTGTAGGTGAGCAGCGCTTTGCCCCGTTTGTTCAGCAGTTGCAGCTTTCCCAGGGTCTGGCGGGCCAGGTCCTGGGCGGTGAAGGCGTCGACCATGACCACATCGACCATGCCGTCCACCAGCGCATCCATTGCCTGATCGATGGTGGGGTAGAGACTGACGTTTTCCTGGGCGAGTGCACCGCTTTGCACCTGCTCAAGCAGCCAGTCAGCGAAATCCGAGCCCATTTCGGCGCTGATTTTCAGGTTTGCCAGGTCCTGCATGGTCTGGATGTCGGGAATATCCGCATCGGCATTCGCCAGCAGCGCCACATCTCCGGTGAGATAGGGGGCGGTGAAGGCCACGCGTTCTTGCCGGGCGGAGGTGATGGCGATGGCGCCGATAGCTGCATCGACTTCGCCCGCCTGCACTTTGTCCAACAGTTGATTGAATGGAACATCCTGGAAGATGACTTCGACGCCCAGTTTCTGCCCGATTTCCTTCATCATGGCGATGTCAAATCCGTCCAACTGGCCGTCAGGCGCGTAGTAGCTGAAGGGCGGATAATCCCCCGAGACGCCCACGACCATCGCGCCTTTTTCCTGGATGGTCTCCCAGAGGGTTTGGGCTTTTTCGGGAGAGATGGGGGTGACGGGAGTCTTGGTGGGCAGGGGCGTCATCTCTGCCGATGCCGTTGCTCCGGACCCGGCCACTGACGCGCCCTCGGGGCCCGGTTGCTGTTCAATGGTGGTGCAGCCCGCCATGACTACGACGAGCAGCATGACGATGGCGATGAGCGCGAGTATCTTGGGGGTGCGTGATCGCATGGATTTTGTCTCCTTCCTGGAATGAACGCCCGACGCCAACATGCAGCGGCCCGGGTGGGGCGGTTGATGTTGGCTCACTGGGGAGGGCTGTGGGGGAATGGGAAAATAACCTGCTGTTAATGATAGTTCATCATGGATTTCTGGACAAATAGAAAAAATGGCGACTCTTCTGAAAATAGGTCTCACGCGAAGTCGCCAAAGCGCAAAGGTTGTAATAGATAAGGCCAATACAAGAAGATAATGATCCATGTCAGGTTAGTAGCTAACCGGGCAACGAGCCGAATCCGTGATTCGGCGGCGGTTGCAGGTGTAAAATCCGCCGAATCATGGATTCGGCTGGACGCTTCAGCACAGGGTCGGTTCATTTAATTTCTGACTTGGCCTAAAATCGCGACCTTCGGGAGGTTTGGCGCAAAGCCGCCTCCCGAAGGCGTGAGGTTATTTTACGGTGACGCTGGCGTAAACCGGCTGGCTTTTTCCGTCCAGATCCTGGACCACGAAGCCTATTTGATACACGCCCGGCGGTGCATCAAGTTCCCGCCATTCGAGGGGCGCGTCACCGAAGGTGATGACGCCTCCCGGTTCGGAAGCGACGCCGGTCATTCGGCCCTGTTTGTCCAGATCGAACCATTTTTCCAGTACAGTAAACTGATCGCCTGTCTGGGGCAGGATTTCGCGGGCGGCGCCGGTGAAATCTTTATCGGTGTAGCCAAAGACCTGCTTTAGCTGGCCCGTGCCATTGTCGAAATAGAGCCGGGCGTAGCGTTGCTCGCCATCGGCATACGTGTAAATGCCATCCACTGTGTAAACGGCCTCCTCATAGCTGGCGCCATAGCGTTGGGGGGAAAACAGCGCCGTGACAGTATGCTGGCCGTCGTTGATGCCGAAGAACAAGGGCTCCCATTCAAATTCCAGGGTAAAGGGCTCGCTGCCCCAATCGGGATAGGTGACCCCGCCCACGGTGCGACTTTCTTCGCTCTCCAGGTAGTCCATATCGGCGACAAACAGGGCATTGGCCTTCTGATCCAGCATGCCTGTAAAGATGTAGATGTAGCCCAGATTTTCTCCCTGGATGTCGGCGCTGATCAGCACGGGATTGCCGGCGGAGGCGCTTGAGGCGGAAAGCTTGATGGGCGAGACCTGGATCTTTCCGGCTCCGGGCGCTGCCACGCTTCCGGGCTGAGGCTGAGATGGCGGCGGTCCCGGTTTGGCTTCGAAACGTCGTCCGGTATAGTGATAGGACAGAAAATCATCCCACAGGGAGTTTTGGGCGAATCGATCGGCGGTGACTTCATAAGACGCCCCGCCCGCCACGCGATTGAGATAGAGATCGGAGTTGGGGAAGTAAATGGAAACGCCGTTCGAGCCAGGTTTGTTGCGACCGTGGATTTCGGCAATGGTCGTTTGCTGCAACGCGGCCAGCACGGCGTCTGCTGTCTGCTGCACCTGCTCATCCCGCACCTCGCGCTTGATGACCTGCGCGAAATTGCCTAGGTCAAGATAAGAGGGGCGGGCGTTGCGTCCAAAGACGCTGGTGTAGGATTGGGCGTAGCTGCGGGCCTTGGCCACCGCTCTCTGATCGGCGTTCTGCAGGGCGAAGGCGAACTGGTTCAGGGCTGTCATTAGGTTGGGGAAGGTCTGCAAATCGATGGCGGACAGGGTGGCCCCATCCTCCATCTTCTGCGCCACCTGCCGGGCCGAAACCCCGCGCCGCCCGACCATGTCGGCCCGGGCGCTGTCGTCTACAATCCGCTGGTCGTCCTGGATGTAGCTTTTGACGATGCTTTTGCCCAGACTGCCGCCATCCATGTCGGGATTGGCCAGCAAGGCGCGCAGGAAACTGGCGTACGCCCATCCTACGGCGGGTTCGGTCTCCTGCGAGGCCACGGCGTAGCGGGCGTAAGGTTGCAGCGCCGCGAACACCTCGGCATGGGCCATGAGGCAGGCGTCCAGCCCGATCATTTCGAATTGCTGGATGCCGGTGGTCTGCTGGATTTTCGCCAGCGAGCGATCCAGTTCGGTGAGATAGATGTGGTCGCCCATGGCCGATGCCAGGGGGATGTTGTCGGCGCCGCGGCCGCGGGCGGTGGGGTCCGACCAGCCGCCAGGCCAGCCCATGCCATGATCCGAGAGGATGAGGGCGTATTTGTCGGCGGGATAGTTTTGCACCGCCCACTGCACAAATTCGACCAGCGTGTCGCCATCCGCCATGTTGGCTTCGCCAATGTCCATCACTTCACGGGAGGCGAGCCGGTTGAGATCAGGATCGAAGGTGACATAAAACCGTTTGGTGGAAGTCCAGTTGCCATCGCCGCGATAGCCCCCGCGATAGCGATCCAATTGAGCCACGATCTGCACCCGATCGCTGGACCCGGCGCGCTCGGCCTCGTTCAGGTCGATGTCGATGTCCTTTTCCAGGATTTTGTCATCAGCGTCCTGATAGAGCATCACCAGCCAGGTGTCGCCTTTGCCGCTGGCGGTGTG
>WGCR01000595.1 GCA_015493675.1 Anaerolineae bacterium | reverse complement strand
CCGGGAGATGATGACCCGCAGCAGCCTGGTCATCTGCCTGACAGCCAGCGTCAGCGCCATCGAGGCCCGGGTGGGAGACGCCGCCCATCGTCCGCTGCTGGCCGGCGTCGATAAACAGCAACGCATTGTGGCCCTGATGAATGAACGGGCCGCGGCTTACGCCGAGATTCCTTACTGGATCGACACCAGCCATCGAACCATCGCCCAGGTGGCGGATGAAGTCATCGCCCTGGCGGAGAGCGGGCTGGGCGGGGTGCTGCGACTGCCTGTCAAATTGCCCGATGGCTCGGGATATGACATCCTGCTGGGCGCAGGCCTGCTGACGGAAGCGCCCGCCCTGCTGGCCGAGCGCGGACTGAGCGGCGATGTGGTTCTTGTCAGCGATGAAAATGTGGCCCCTCATTGGTCCGCCCCCCTGCTGGATGCGTTTGCCCGGGCTGGTGTGCAGGCGACGCTGGTCACCCTGCCCGCGGGCGAATCCCACAAGACGCTCGACAGCATCTCACGTCTTTATGACGAGTTCTTATCAGCAGAGCTGGATCGTTCTGGCGTGGTTATCGCCCTGGGCGGCGGCGTCATTGGCGACATGGCGGGTTTTGCCGCGGCCACCTATCTGCGCGGGGTGCGCTTTGTGCAAATGCCCACTTCTCTGCTGGCCATGGTCGATTCATCGGTGGGAGGCAAGACCGGCGTGGATCTGCCCCAGGGCAAGAATCTGGTGGGGGCGTTCAAGCAGCCGGAGCTGGTGATCATCGATCCCGAACTGCTTGCCACCCTGCCGCCGGAGGAGTTTCGCAACGGCCTGGGAGAGGTGATCAAGCATGGCATCATCGAGGACACGCGGCTTTTCGCCCAATTGGAGGGCGACGGGCCCGCGTCGCTGGAATCGATGATTGCTCGGGCGCTGCGGGTGAAGATCGGCGTAGTGCAACGCGATCCCTTCGAGCAGGGAGAGCGGGCGCATCTCAACCTGGGACACACCTTTGGCCACGCCATCGAGCGGGTAAGCGGTTACGCCATCCCCCACGGGCAGGCGGTGGGCCTAGGACTCATCGCCGCGGCGCGACTGGCCGCGGCCCGCGGGCTCTGCGCCCCCGACATCCCCGTGCGCATACGCGATGTGGTGGACCGGGTGGGGCTGCCCACCCAGCTTTCGGGCTATGACCCGGCGGCCATCGTGGCGGCCATGACCACCGACAAGAAGCGCAAGGCGGGCAGGGTGCGTTTCGTGCTGCCCCGGGCCATCGGCGACGTGGGGGTGTACGACGATGTCAGCGAAGCTGAAGCGCTGGCCGCGGTGGCGAGCCTGACACAGGATTGACCGGCGAAACAACGAAAAAGTGCGGCCGCCTGTAAAGACGACCGCACCATGACAGGTGAAGGGATGCGTCCTAATTTGTCCCGGGCGTCAGGTCAAAGGTAAAGGCACCTTGCTGATCGGTATCGGCGGTCTCGGCATCACAGGGGTTCGACGCCCGCACCAAATAGTAATGGTTGTTGGCGGTATCGGTCGCCGCGCCCGCCTCGGTAAAGGTGATGGTGGCGGCGAATGGCGGCCAGAGAGTTTCCTCGGTCACGCCGGCGTCGCCCGGAGAGAAATAAGGCGTCGCACTTTTGTAAACCGTGTAGGCGTTATTCGCTGCCGCATCCGCCCAGGAGAGCTGAACGTCGTCTCCTGCTTTGGCGGTGTCGGGGGCCGGTTCCACGGGGGTGGAACAAGTCTGGCATTGGTACAGCTCAACTTCATCCACATACCAACCATCCAGGCCGTTACAGCCGTCGGTGCCTATCTCGAAACGAAGTTTGATGCTATCTCCGGGATTTGCCAGGCTGTTCAGACTGAGCTGAGACTCACCCCAACTGCCGGTTACTTCTCCCCCGTCCGTGCCAGTAAAGGACTCTTCTCCGGCCAGGGGATTGTTATTGTCACTGCTGCTATCCAGCGAGGCGGGATAGCTATTGAAACTGAAGGCCGCGCCCGGAACGATTTGCCAGGCGCCGCCATTGACGCTGATCTTGACGTTGCCGCCATCCCATTCGAACTCGGTGGCCACGTAATGCTCAAAGGTCATGAGGATGTCGGTGGCGCTGGCATCAACGGTGATGGCCGGGCTTTCGAGATAGAGCACGCCCGCTTCCAGGTCATCGGAGCAGTTGCCCACCACAGGATCGGGCCCGAAATAGGCGGAGCCAGAGCGGCCATCGGGCAGGGAACTATTCAGCGCCCAATCCCGATCGTCGAAGGTGTTGGGGTCCAGCACATCGCGGCGCCCGACCGTCCAGCCTTTGTCAGCGCTCTCGAAATCATCCTTGAAGTAGAAGGCGGCGCCTTCATTGGCATTGGTGCACAGGGCGGGGGTATTTTTGTCCAGCATGGGCTGGAAATTGCACTGGGTGGGTTCATTGCGCATCTCGGTAGCCAGCAACACCTTGGTTACCTGATCGCAATCATTGCTGCTGATGACTTCTGACCCGACGCCGGGCCATGGCGGATCCGCAGTCGTGGTATCAAAAAGCGATTGGCCCACCAGATCGGCGCAGGATTGTTCAAGGGCGTCAGCATGATCGGCGAAATCTGTGGTGGGAGTTTGATAAACGTGCATGGCCCGCCAGTAGATATGTGCAGCCTTGGTCAATCCCACCCCCGTGAAGCTCTGGCCGTTATAAGCGCCGCCATCGGCAATCATGGCAAAGGCGTGATTGGGCACGCCGGAATTGGTGTGGACGCCGCCGGAGTCATCGGTAGAGCAGGCGTAATCGGAGGAGCTGACTTTGCCCGGATCGCCCTTGCACTCGGGCCGCCACATATCGCGGATCGGCTGGAAGAAAGCCGGATCATCCTCCCCCGACAGCCACCGATAGCTGTCGTCCGTCCCTTTCGGAAATCCCTGATATTTGGAGCATTGCGACCCATCAGAACTTCGCAATCCGCCCGGCGTATCCTTGCCCCGTCCGTTAATCAGATCGACCACTTCGCCATAGATATCGGAATAGGATTCGTTGAGCGCTCCCGGCTGCCATTGGTAGATGAGCCCGTGATTGTACTCGGTGTAGGCGTGGGTCCACTCATGGGCGACGGTGTCATCGCCGGTGACGTCATCACAGTAGTTCGTGGATGTGCCGTTCCAGTTGGCGTTGGGGCAATTGATCTGCGGATCATTGGCGACGCTTTTCATGATGGCGTCGGAGCCATCGAAGGAAAGATAGGCGCCATTGGTCATGCTGGCGAAAAGATTATACGCTTCTTTGGTGCCGTCCAGGATGTTATCCCAATCGGAATCTCCGGTGGGATACGCATCCCCCTCCTCCCATTGCAGGTCGGCGGGATCGATGCTGGGCTCATACAACTGGCGATGAATGCTGTTCTCGATGGTGTTGATCACATTCAGCACAGCGCCGCTGTGAGCATCCACATAAACGAACGTCCGGATATTTGGGCCGCGCACTTCCACCTCCCAGGCCAGATAATTCTCACCGGGGACGCCCTGCACCAGTCCATCACGATAGACATAAAGCCCGGTATGCTCAACCGACAATACTGCGGCCCCCATGCGGGGCGAGTCATATTTGCCGCTGGCGACAGCGTAACGAGCGGTGCGCTCCGCCTGGGCCTGCGCAACCGCAGGCCGGGCATCCACGACCACGGCGGGAACGAAAACGCCATTGACGGCATAAAGCTGGCCATCCCGATCGAAATGTACTTTGATGACGCCACCCAACACCTCCAATCCAGCAAATTGTTGTTGGTAACTGAGATGTGTGAATCCATAGATGTCGGTTTCCACATTCAGATGTTTCAGTTCTGCTGTGGCGTTGCTGATGCCGAACAATTCACCATATTGATCGAAAAAAGCCTGTGCTTGCGCTTCGGGCGATAGGGTGGGATCAAAGAGGGGGATGGCGTTTTGGCCAATGACCACGAATCGGGCCGCGCCTGTGGCCGGATTGTTTGTTATCCGCACATCGCCGCCAGTAGCTTGCATCAGTCTGGCGGTGGCTTCAGCCACGGGGTCATCCGGCCCCTGGGCCAGAGCATTTCTCCAGGAGAATAAGGAGAGCGCTAACAACACGACGATAAAGATACGCTTCGTATTTTTCATGAGGTAGTGATCCTTTCTAAATGAGTGGATATGAATGAAATCAGGGCAAGAAAGAGCCACTAATCCTATCGAAATCAGCGTTATTTGGCAAGATGCCGGTTAATCCCCTGCCAGCGCCCTATTCGAACATCTTGCGGTATTGTCCCGGCGCGTAATGCGGAAAGGCGTGCTCGTACAGATATTCGTAAGGCCCGAGCGCCTCGATCTCGGCGATGACGCCCGCGATCTGCCCCTGAGATTCATAAGCCAGCACGCTCTGCAGCCGCCGTTGGAAGGCGTCGGCGTCGGCTCGCACCTCAAGATTGGGGGGCGTGCGAAAATTCTCGTAGATGGCGGCTTCGTAGATCATGGGCGCATCATCCAGCGGCAGTCCCAGCTCGGGCCAGATGGCGCCGGTGGCGTGGAAGATGCTGATCATCAGCTCCGTATAGGTGATCTTGTGGTCGGGATGCGTGTCCGATTCCGCGGGGATGAAGACGCGGTGGGGCCGCAGCCGCCGCAGATGCCAGGTGAAGCTGTTTTGCAGCCCGGTGTAGCCGCCGTGTGTGGGATCTTGGGCCCGGGCCTTGCGGCGCCCCTGCCAGGCGGCCAGATCGTTATCGGGATAGCCCAAGAAGGTGATAGCTTCGGCGGGCAGGCCCAGGATGGCGAAGGAGGCCAGGGTTTCGCGATGACGTATGTCCACGATATGCGGCTCCTGTTCCGCGGTGCAATAGCCCATGCGGCCATCGGTGACGATGATGACCTGCACGTCCACGCCCGCCTGCACCGCAGCCATCAGCGAAAAACCGGCGCCGATGCACACATCGTCATCATGGGCGCCCACAAAGAGCCAGGTTTCGGCGGCCACGCCCGCGGGCGATGGCATCAGTCCATCGAGATTATCGAAGCGTTCTTTGACATCACCCACCAACCGGGTGAATTGAAAAGCGTTTTTGCGATGAAGCGTCATTGTGAATGTCCTCTTCTTGGAGCCTGTTATGAACTTCCAACCAATTCCCAGGCGTTGTCGTATCGCTCACCTTTCGATTCGCCGCGGATGTCGCTGAAAAATCGGATCAGCGCGAATTTTCGCAGAAAAATCCTTCTGCAATCCAAAAAATTCGCGGAGATCTGTCGCATCCGCGTTATCAGCGGCGAATCCCACGGGCAAATAGCGTAAAAATTCGATTTGACGAGGCCAAAGTGCATAACAACCTCTAACCTTTGACCGCTCCGGCTGTCAAACCTTTGATGAACTCGCGAGAGAGAAGAATGTAGAGAATCAGGATGGGAACGGCGGCAAGGGAGAGAGTGCTGAGCGCGCGCGTCCAATCGGTGCGATATTGACCGAAAAGCAGGGAGACGCCCAGAGAAATGGTGCGGGATTTTTCGGCGCGGATGAAAACCAACGGGAACCAGAAATCATTCCAGATTTTCATCATGTTGAAGATGGCCACCGTGGCGATTGCCGGGCGCAACAACGGCATCACGATCTGAAAATATATCCGCCATTCCGAGGCGCCGTCCACTTTGGCCGCGTCGAACATCTCTTTGGGCAGGGTGTCGATGAACGCAGTCAGGATGAAAATCGAAATCGGCATCCCCATGGCCACATACACCGGAATAAGGCTCCAGATGGTGTCTTGCAGCGAAAGAAACTGCATGATGCGGATGAGATCGATGGTGCCCAGACGAACGGGAATCATCAATCCGGCAATGAAAAAGATGTAAAAAGCAGTGCTGGCCTTTGAATTCCATTTGGCCAGGGCGTAAGAGGCCAGCGAGCCAAAAAAGACAATCAGGGCAAGGGAAATGATAGTGACATAGAACGTGTTGAGAAAGTAGATTCCAAAATTCCCGTTGACCCAGACCGATTTATAGCCTGCCAGGGTGAAATGCTGGGGCAGGCCAAAGGGGCTGCTGAAAATTTCTTTCTGGGGTTTGAAAGAGTCGACAATGAGCGTCCAAACAGGGAAGAGGACAATGAGCGTCCATGTCGCCAAGATGAAATGGGTGAGCAATTTTTGCGTACGATTCATTTTCATAATCTTAGATTCCCTCCTCATCTGAACGAGCCGCATAAAGCCAGATGAGGACGCCCGCCATCAGGATAAGGAAGATGAGGGTGGCGATGACAGCTCCCATCCCCATGTTGGGAATGCCCGCGGGCTGCTCACCAGCGATGCCGGTGCGATAGAAAAAGGTGGCCAGCAGATCGGTGGCGTAGCCCGGTTCGCCCTTGGCGCCCTCCATGGCAAAAATGACGTCGAAGGCGTTGAAATTATCTACAAAAGTGAGGATGGCCACCACGCCGATGACCGGTTTGAGCAGAGGGAACTTGATGCGCCAAAAGACGTTCCAGCTCGATGCGCCATCCACGCGAGCGGCCTCGATGAGTTCGTCGGGGATGCCAAGCAGGCCCGCCAGGAAGAGTACGGTGGGCATCCCCACCCATTGCCACACAGAGGTCAACGCAATCACGGGCAGCGCCAGATGTTTATCGCCCAGCCAGGGTTTGGCCCAGGAGTTCAGGCCCACAGCTTTGAGAGTATGATTGATCGCGCCCCAGTAGGGATGAAGAATAAGGGTCCACAAAAATCCGGTCACGAGCACAGAAAGGGTGGCGGGGGCGAAGATGACGGTGCGATAGAAATTTCGGCCCCTGAAATCGCTTGACAACAAGGTCGCGAAGAATAACCCCATGCTGTTCTGAATGAACATGTGAATGGAGAAAAAGATGATGGTGTTTTTCAGTGCGCCCAGGAATCGATCTCGCCAGAGGGGGACGGTGAAGAGATCGATATAGTTTTTGAATCCGACGAATTCGGTGGGCGTGTAGCCCCGGCCGGTAAAGAAACTAAGCCGCATCGAATCGATGAGCGGCGCGGCCATGAAGATGAGATAAGTGAGCAACGCGGGCAGCAAAAAGAGATACCAAATGCCGTTGGCGCGCAGATTCATTCTCAATTTTTTCATCAAATAGTCTCCAGTCGAAGCGTTCTGATAATCTTTCCAAAGCATGAGCCAGGAGGGAGGCGTTCCCCCCTGGCTCATTGAAGGCGATTAAAGGCGTTCGACTATTGTTTGCAATGTTGGGCGGGTTCGTACCATTTGGCAATGGCTTCTTGCAGGCTGTCGGCCGCTTCCTGAGGCGTTTGCTCGCCCTTGAGCACGGCGATGACGCCATTGTTCATCACGGTGTACGGATCGGGCATGCCTGGAGGCGGAGCCATCAGTTTTTCCCAAACGAAGCGAATGTCGGTGCCAGCGGCCTTCTTGTTGAAGGAGAGGAATTCATTCGCCACCGGGTCGGAGAGGGTGGGAACGTTCTTGCTGACGGGGAAGAAGCCGGGAACGCCATTACCGAAGGCCTCGCCGAAGTCCTTGGTGTAGAGCCACTGCAGGAATGTCTTCGCTGCTTCCTCATGCTTGGTGGCGGGATTCATGCCAATGGCGGCGTCCATGTGGAAGGAGATGTACATCTTCTTGCCTTTGGCGGGCGGCGCAGGGAAAACGCTCCAGTTGAAGTCGGGCGCATCTTTCTCGACAGCCGAGATGCTCCAGGAGCCATCGAAATACATGGCCGACTGCCCCTGCACGAAGAGTTGCTCAGCGGTGTAGTAGTCCACAGCGGTGAAGTCGGGGGGCAGGTAAGGAGCCAGATCCTGAATCTGGGTGTACGCGGCCACCATGTCGGGATCGTTGAAGCAGCGTTCGCCCTTGAGATAGGCCATGCGTCCTTCGTAGCCGCCAATGTTGTTGGGGATGATGGTCATCATCACGACTTCGTTGATATCCCAGGCGTCTTTCGTGCCGTTGGAGAAGGGGATGACGCCGGCGTCTTTCAGCTTCTGAGCGGCGGCCATCAGGTCTTCCCAGGTCTGGGGAACTTCGATGCCGTTTTCCTTGAACATGTCCTGGTTGTAGTAGATGCCATGAGAGACGGCCGCGATGGGCACGGCGAAGGGTTCGCCATCCTCGGTGGACCAGGGGGCCAGGGCGCCGACCGAGAAGTTGTCTTTCAGGCCGGGCAGGTCTTTGAGCGAGGCCACGAATCCCTGATCGAACAGGTCGCGTCCCGTTGCAAAGGAGCGAACGAAGAACAGGTCGGGCGCGGTGCCGGTCTCGAGCTGGGTGCGCAGGGTGGTGTCGTAGTCAATGGGAGCAGTGGGATCGAATTTGACGGTGATGTTGGGGTATTTCTCGTGGAATTTTTCCAGGATTTTATCCCAGGCGTCAACGTCATCCGAGCGCCAGGAGCCCAGGGTGAGGACGACCTCTTCTGCGGCGGGGGCTTCGGTGGCTTCGGGGGCCTCGGTGGGCTTGGGAGCTTCGGTAGGCTTAGGGGCCTCAGTGGCTTTAGGGGCCTCGGTGGCCTTGGGGGCCTCGGTGG